>NZ_CP130565.1:307500-512500 GCF_030534335.1 Marivirga harenae
ATAATAGCTTCCTTATCATTTTCAGGCGCAATATTCACCCAATCTCCTACCGCCACAGGGTTAGTCACTTTCTCATCATCCAAGCGAAGTTTACCCCTCAATCGGCACTCATAGAATTTACCGTCAGCAAAAACTGTGTACCAACTTCCAGTCGATTTAAAAACTCTTCCTTTAATCATGATAACTCCATTTTGTGGATGATAGGCCCTATATGTTTCATTATCTTCTCAGTAGCTCCGAAATTCTTATTAACATATTCCAATGCTCTTTGAGAGGATTCCTCTAATTTAATCTCCTCTGATTTTATTAGGGACAAAAAATCCTGTGAATCTGCCACTTTAAAAGCTGCTTTAGCCTTTATTAAATCCACTGCTTCTTGAAATTTACTGTAATTTTTGTTTCCAAAAAAAATAGGTAAGCCAAAGCAAGCAGCTTCCAACGTATTATGCAATCCGTCCCCAAATGCTCCTCCAATGAATGCTATTTTCCCATATTGATAGAGGGATGACAGCATGCCTATATTATCAATCAGAATAACTCTTGTTTCTGATTTATTAGCAGACTCTATTTCACTTAAACGACAAGTAGAAATTGCCAATATCTCTTCATGTACTCTCAAATTACTCTCACTAATATCATGTGGAGCAATAATGGCTTTCCACTCCGGGTTTTGATGTAAAAATGGTGCAATTACTTCAATGTCAGACTCCCAGGTACTTCCTCCAATTAAAATAGGATGGTCGTTAGAGAATTCAACAAACATTTCCTCAGGCCTAACATTATCCGTAATAGACTTCACCCTATCAAAACGTGTGTCTCCACTAACCGTCACATTATGAATGTGAATCCCTTTCAGTAGTGCCGCTACAGTTTTGTTTTGGACAAAAAGATGATCAAAATATGTTAATATATTTCTATGGAAACTTCCATACAATTTAAAGAACCGTTGATTAGAACGGAAAATAGCTGAAATGGAATATACCCAGCAATCTGATTCTGACAATGCTTTTAAATGATAGTGCCAGAATTCATATTTTATAATGAATGCCATCTTAGGATTTGTAATATTGACGAACTGCCTGGCATTTGCAGCAGTATCCAAAGGCATGTAACAAATGTAATCTGCCAACTCATAGTTCTTTCGAACCTCATAACCAGAGGGTGAAAAAAAAGTCAACAAGATAAAGAAGTTTGGATGATCTTTCTTAAATGCTTCCATGACAGGTCTACCTTGCTCAAATTCACCTAAGGACGCACAGTGGAACCAAACTATTGGCTGCTCAACCGACTTAAACCTTTGCTCCAAATCAGAAAATAAATCTTTACGACCCTCTACAAACTTCTTGGATTTCTTACTAATGACTGCATGAAGTTTTACCCCCAGACTTAAAAACAATATACCCAACCGATAAAAAAATTCACCCATGAGGTAAAATTAAGGGTAAATATTCTCTAAAAAGAACCATTTAAAAATATTAATGTAATTTCATCACCCCTTTCTCCTCACAAAAATAGCAACAAGGGCAGAAGTTAGGGCACCCATGATTAAAGCTCCAACTACACTTTGTAATAAATAACTATTCAAATTGAAATAATCTTTTGCTTCTTCTTGTGTCATCTGTCCTTGCTCGATCGCGTAAGCTTTTAGGTTCTCAAAATATTCAGGTGTGATTAATTCATGCGTAACCAATTGACTAAATGGTGTCAATATCACAACCACGGCCGTAATGATCATACCTGAAACAAACCCTTGCTTCCAAGTCATTACATTATTGAAATGCTTTTTACGTTTTTCTAACAATGCTAACACGTATACAATAATAGAAGGAATCGCTACAAAATTGGTATAAGTAGCATGATCTGCTATATTTTCATCATGCCACCCCATAGCCTTTTCAAAAAACATCCAGAGAAGCATCATAATCACAAATATTAATCCCCATTTAATTTCAATCAGGTACTTTTTCATGTCTTATTTTCTTTTGTTGACTTACTAAATATACTCCAAAAAATATCATCATTGCAAATAATGTCTTTTCCCAGCGAAAAACTTCTTGACCAATTAGAATAGTAATAAGCGTAGCAAATACAGGTTGTAAATAAATATAATATCCCACAATGGTAGAATTAACATGCTTCAAAGCCATGGCATTCAAAAGATAAGCCAAAAACGTAGTTCCAATTATTACATAAATGATACTATACCAAATTCCTGTTGGGAACGTCTGAAATTCCACATCGATGATTGGCACAATTCCAAAGGGCACAATCATGATCGTCCCGAAGAGGAACACCCATTTAATCACCGTAATGGGTTCATATCTGTGCATGAGTGGCTTCACCATTACCAAATAAATTCCATAAAAAGTAGCATTAAGGAAAATAAAAATGTCTCCTAAAAACGCATCGTTATCTATACTCACTTCTTTATTTAGTACTAGCAAAATTACTCCTAGTGCACCAATCAAAATACCGATCACTTTGCGCCAGGTAATCTTCTCGTTCAGCAGCCAAAAGGAAATTGCCAAGACTATGATCGGATTGGCTGTCATGATGATACTCGCATTCACAGGACTGGTCAGACTTAGTCCATTGAAGAAAATAAGCTGATTTCCCATCACCCCAAAAACTGCACACTTAGCAAATAACCAGTAATCTTTTTTTCTGATGACTTTTTCTGAAGAGGTGAGAGCATGATAAATCCAAAAAAGAACAGTGGCCACCGTTGCTCTCAACAATATAAAAGCATTGGGACTCATATAATTAGGCATCACTCCTTTTGCGATAACATAATTCGCTCCATAGATCAAGCCTACAAGTGCCAGTGCTCCGTGAATTTGCCAGGTCTTATTCATTTGGCAAAAGTAAGGGATTATGCGGATATTGCAGATTATAAAGTTAGAAGGATTATGATATTTGGAGAAGATAAACCGTTGGCGGAAAGAATGCGACCTACACGATTGGATGAATTAGTTGGTCAGCAACATTTAGTGGGTGAAAAAGGCGTTTTAAGATTAACAATTGCTCAAGGAAAAGTACCCTCAATGCTCTTCTGGGGACCTCCAGGAGTCGGAAAGACTACCATTGCTAATATTATTGCTAATCAAGTGAAGGCTCCATTCCAGACTTTAAGTGCAATAAGTGCCGGGGTAAAGGATGTACGAGAAGTGATTCAACAGGCATCCCGTTCGGGAAAAATCATCCTATTTATTGATGAAATTCATCGCTTCAACAAGTCTCAGCAAGATGCTCTTTTGGGTGCTGTAGAAAAAGGGGTGATTACTTTAATAGGTGCCACTACAGAAAATCCTTCCTTTGAGGTGAATTCAGCTCTCCTTTCTAGATGTCAAGTTTATACCTTAAAAGCACTCGAATTGGACGATCTAAAAGGGCTAATAAAAACTGCATTAGGGAAAGATGAAAAATTAAAAGAGCTCAATATTGATATTAAAGAATATGAAGCCCTAATTCAGCTGTCAGGTGGTGATGCAAGAAAACTTCTGAACTTATTCGAATTGGTAATCGATGCCTTTGGTCAGAATGAACAAATCGAGATTACTAACGACAAAGTGAAAGAAATTGCACAGAATAGAATGGCAATTTATGATAAATCCGGTGAGCAACACTACGATATCATATCAGCATTCATCAAAAGTATAAGAGGAAGTGACCCAAATGCCGCACTTTACTGGCTAGCAAGAATGATCGAAGGAGGGGAAGATGTGAAATTTATAGCCAGAAGATTATTGATTTCTGCCTCTGAGGATATTGGACTAGCCAACCCAAATGCTCTATTAATTGCTACTAACACTTTTCAAGCCGTTACGATGATTGGGTATCCAGAAGCAGAAATTGTTTTGGCGCAATGTGTAACCTATTTAGCCTGTTCTCCGAAAAGCAACGCTTCCTACCTGGCCATTAAAAAAGCTAAACAATTAGTTCGAGAAACTGGTGATTTACCTGTGCCTTTGCATTTACGAAATGCCCCGACAAAGCTGATGAAAGACATGAATTACGGTAGCGGATATAAGTATTCTCACGACTTTCCTGAAAATTTTGCCTTCCAAGAGTTTATGCCCGATGAGATTAGTAAAAAGACTCTCTACGAGCCTCAGGGCAATGCAAGAGAAAAAGATTTTCGACAAAAGCTACAAAATCTATGGCGAAAAAAGTACAATTATGACTAATCTAAGAATTATGGTATTTTTTTTATTCATTTAATTAGCTACCTTTAATTTTGATATAACTAAGCACAAACTATAACTAAGAAAGCACATGGATCCAAAACTGGAAAAGTGGAAAGAGATTGAATTCAATGTGGATCTACCGCATGCAAAATATGAAGTCTCTAATTACGGTCGGATAAAAAGTTATTCTACACGTGAAACCGGAAAAATCATCAAGGGCTCTAATGTTAATGGCTATCAAGCCATTATGGTTCGATTTGACAAAAGAATTACACAAAGCTATTATGTACACCGTCTGGTTGCTGAATCATTTATCCCAAAAGATAATGACAATCAGGTCTATGTGACTCACTTGGATTACGATAAATCAAATAATCATGTTAGTAATTTAAAATGGGTTTCTGAAAGAGAGCTGGCAGACCACAATAACAAAAATCCAAAAGTTTTAAAGAAAAGAGTTACAGGATATAAATTAACAGAATCTGATGTTAGAGTGATTAAAAAAATGTTGAAAAACGAGAAGACGAGATACAGTCAAATCGCCAGACAGTTTGGAATCACTCATACACAACTGAATAGAATTAGAAAAGGACACAATTGGGGACATGTAACAATTGATGATTAATTAATTATCAATTTCATCTTGAATTAAAAAGCATGCTTACTTTAATTAGGAGCATGCTTTTTTACTTTTACGAGCTATATCTTTATCCTAATCATAAATTTATACTCTGGATTGCAAAAGCTTCAAGCAATACAATTGTTTATCCCGTAATTCTGCGCTAATTTTAAGCCCAAATTGGTATACAAAATGCAAAGAGACAATATTATATTCGACCTTATTAAAAAGGAGCAAAAAAGACAGGAAATCGGTGTGGAATTGATCGCATCTGAGAATTTCACTTCGCCCGAAGTAATGGAAGCAATGGGCAGCGTGTTGACCAATAAATATGCAGAAGGCTTACCAGGTAAAAGATATTACGGTGGATGCGAAGTGGTAGATGAGGTTGAAAATTTGGCCATAGAAAGAGTTAAAGAATTATTTGGTGCTACTTGGGCTAATGTTCAGCCACATTCTGGTGCTCAAGCAAATGCAGCTGTGATGCTAGCTTGTCTGAATCCTGGCGATAAAATATTAGGTTTTGACTTATCCCATGGTGGTCATCTAACACATGGCTCGTCAGTTAATTTTTCTGGTAAATTGTATCAGCCTTCTTTTTATGGCGTAGAGGAAGAAACAGGCTTGATTGACTGGAATAAAGTTGAGGCCACTGCTAAAAAAGAAATGCCGAAAATGATCATTTGCGGTGCCTCTGCATATAGCCGCGAATGGAACTATAAAAAACTAAGGGAAGTTGCCGATGAAGTAGGCGCTATCCTGTTAGCAGATATATCTCATCCTAGCGGTTTAATTGCCAGAGGGCTCTTAGATGATCCTCTGGACTATTGTCATATTGTAACCACGACAACTCATAAAACTTTAAGAGGGCCAAGAGGTGGCTTAATTATGATGCGGGATGATTTTGACAATCCATTTGGATATAAGAATCCTAAAGGTGAATTACGTAAAATGACTCAACTATTGGATTCAGGTGTATTCCCAGGTACGCAAGGAGGACCTTTAGAGCACGTCATAGCTGCCAAGGCTGTTGCATTTGGACAATGTTTGACCGATGATTATTTCAATTATATTCTTCAAGTGAAGAAAAACGCTGAGGTTATGGCTAAAGCGTTTATGGAGCGAGATTATAAAATCATATCAGGTGGAACAGACAACCATTTAATGCTGATCGATTTACGTTCAAAAGGAATTACCGGTAAAATCGCTGAGGCCGTTTTAGGTGAAGCAGATATCACTATCAATAAAAATATGGTACCATTTGATGATAAATCACCATTTGTTACTTCCGGTATGAGAATAGGAACTGCTGCAGTAACATCGAGGGGATTAGTTGAATCTGATATGGGAAGAATTGTGGATTTCATTGATACAGTAATCACTCAGCATGAAGACAAGCAAAAAATTGCACAAGTTAAGAGTGAAATCAATGAATGGATGGTAGAGTTTCCTTTGTTTAAATAAATTATGCCAGCAGATCAACCACAAGCGGAGATGAGCTTTTTAGATCATCTGGAGGCATTTCGATGGCACATCGTTAGGGCCTTATCCGCAGTTGTACTTTTTTCTATCATAGCTTTTGCTTCAAAAGAGTTTGTCTTTGGAACCTTAATTTTGGGCCCTTCAAGACCTGACTTCTGGTTTTACCAAATGGCATGTAATCTGGGGCAAACTGTAGCGAATTCAACTGCTTTTTGCATAGAAGAGCTACCATTCATTATTCAAAGTAGGAAAATGACTGGGCAATTCAGTATGCACATCACATCTTCCATAGTATTGGGTATTATAGTGGCCTTTCCATATTTCTTTTGGGAAATGTGGCGATTTGTGAGTCCAGCATTATATGATAATGAAAAGAAGACAAGCAGAGGCGCTACTTTTTTTGTAAGCTTGCTATTTATGTCTGGAGTTTTGTTCGGATATTATATAGTCGCACCTATTTCTATCAACTTTTTGGCAAATTATCAAGTAGATGCTTCCGTTTTGAATGAATTCGATATTACTTCCTATGTTTCTACTTTAACCATGTTGGTACTAGCATGTGGATTAATGTTTCAGCTGCCTATGGTGATTTTGTTTATGAGTAAGGCTGGGATTATCAATCCACAGATTTTGAAAAAGTATAGAAAAATTGCTATTGTAGTTATTTTAGTAATTAGTGCTTTCATAACTCCACCTGATCCTATAAGTCAATTGCTGATTTCCTTTCCGTTATTGATTTTATATGAGATAAGTATTTATATTTCTGCTATTATCCACAAGAGGAAAGATAAGAAAGAAGCAGATTTAAAGAAATTAGAAGAAAGCTAATAAACACATAGTATGCTATTTGCCAATATACCGGGACTTACAGATTTAAAAGATCAGCTGATAAAGGGTGTTAAAACCGGTAAAATTGCCCATGCACAATTATTTTGGGGAAATCCAGGTACTGCCAACTTACCAATGGCTTTGGCTTATGCAACCTATTTAAATTGCGAAAATCCTAATGAAGATGATGCTTGTGGAGAGTGCAATTCCTGCCATAAAAATGCGAAATTCATTCATCCCGATTTTCAGTTCTCATTTCCAACTGCAGCTAACGACAATATTAAAGGCGATGACTCTAAACTGAGTAATAACTTTATGAAGTATTGGAGATCTTTTCTCCTGAAAGATCCTTTTGCGTCAGTATCAAATTGGATTGATCATATTGGTACAGGAAATAGGCAGTTGAATTTAGCAAAAGACGAAAGCAAAAACATTATCCGAAATTTATCTTTGAAAGCATTTGAAGGAAAATACAAGATTATGCTGATCTGGTTACCAGAATATTTACACCCTTCTGCTGCCAATGCACTTTTGAAAATTATTGAGGAACCTTCTGATAAGACTGTATTTTTATTAGTGTCCAATAATAGAGAAAAACTAATCGGTACAATCATTTCAAGAACTCAAGCCGTGCATGTACCGAATTATTCTGATGAAGAAGTAAAGAGTATTCTGGTCTCCAAATATGAGGTCGCTGAAAATCAAGCAAAGCAACTAGCTCATATTGCCCAGGGTGATTTGCATAAAGCTGTAGAATTGATAGATGACGTTTCAGATGATGCACAACAAGAATTTGAACAATGGATGCGTGAATGTTGGGCTAACGATTACACTAAACTAGTGAGGCGATCAGAAGACTTTCATAAGTGGGGTAAAATGAATCAACAACAATGGCTTGTTCATGCAGAAAATATTTTGAGGGAATCACTAGTAGCACTAATGCAAAGTACTGAATTGATGAGAGTTCCTGACGAACACGAGCAATTTGTTATGAAATTCAGCAAAACCTTAAGCTTAGAAAAAATTGCTCAGATGAATGACATCCTTAATAAGGCCACATACTATTTGGAAAGAAATGCCAGTGCAAAAATGACATTACTAAATGTTTCTCTTCAGCTTTCTGCTATTCTGAGAATGAAATAGTAAACATAGCTTTCGCAAGGCTCTCCATTTTCAACTTGACTCTTTTTACAACAAAAAACCGTTTTCCGCCTTTGACGGCTGAGGTATATTTTGATCATTGATCATTTCCCGCAAATCAATTTCAATTGTTTATGATATGGCCGTAATTGGAACATCATTATAGCTGCCCTCAAAGGGGTTCTCAGAAAAATCACCTATCTTCTCCATAAGAAAGAAAACCCAAATCACTAATGCTGGTAAAATTGGTGACAGCCAATACATCCAGTGTATCATATTCTGAAAGATATCCAACATCCCAAATAAAACTAGAAACGCAAATACAAATGTCAGCCTCAAAGCACTTGATTTAGCATTAAACAGTATAAACTTATACATAAATTTCAATAAATACACAACACAATAAAATTGGAGTTTGACTGTAAATTCTAAACAATCTGCTGCTCAGTGTATTTTTCTTAATAAAATTTCCATAAATTATACAGACAACGTATCGACAGTCATATGCCTAAAATATTTTTTACAATAGCTCTATTTATTTTGTCTTTTTCTGCAGTAGGTCAAATTCTACATTTTGAGAACTTTGCAGTTATTTTAGACACCACTAAGCATATTACAGGAAATATTGTACCTAGTTTCCAATATCAAAACCTAAAAGAAGACCTGATTAAGTTTGAAAATACTGCTGATTTTTCAATTCTTTTTGATCACAATGCCTTCACAATTGCCAATAAGGTAGAATTATCACGCTTTGGTGATGAGACATTTGAAAGCGGTGGCTATTTTTTTATCGAATATAGAAGAATACAAGACACCCTCCCTTTCGCTTTAGAACCCTATTTTCAGGCTCATTGGAACGAAGTAAGAGGGTTGGACAGGAAGTATGCAGCAGGAGCAAACTTTAGGTGGAGAATACTGTATAAAAAAAGTGCTGGAATTTTCGCTGGAATTGGTCCTTTTTATGAGTACGAAAGATGGGATTACAGAGGTGTTCCTGATTCCGAAGTTATTCCCAACCCAGCAAACCCGATCACCAACGAACAAATAAGATTAGGTAGCTACATTAGCTACAAACAAAGAATTTCGGACAAGTTCCTGTTGGATTTAAGTATCTACTACCAAGATAAAATCGAAAACCTTTTTAATGTACCCAGAGCAGGAAGTAGCTCAAGATTAACTTATAAACTAACCAAATATCTGGGCCTAACCCTGCTATATCAAAATACATATGACCCAAGCCCAGTAGTTCCTATTGATAAATTATATCACAATGTGACTTTTAGTTTCAGTATTAATATTTGATTATTAATAAACTATTCCAAAAACCTGAAGTAAATCTTGGTTTTCACCTCTTATTTCTGAAATAACCCTTAAGCCGCTTTCAGATTCTTCGATTTTTACTAAACCATAATTTAGCTTGTTTACTAACTTTCCAATTCGGTGTTGATTGGGTTCTTGTGGTGCATTTTCCCAAACATGAGTTAAGCCACTAGAAGTAACATCAATCAATGGATAATCTAGATCCTCTACCTGTAAACTGGAAATTTCGGAAATATGTCGATCTCCACTTAAAAGTAATGCGCCTTTTGGTTGCTTCTTTTGAATTAAATCAATTAGCTTCTGTCTCTCTTTCGGAAAGTTGGCCCATTTTTCATAATCATGATCTTCTGGGATGAATTGAATACCACTAGCAATTATATAAAGAGAAACTGTCGGATCCGATAATTCCTTTTCCAACCAAGCCCACTGAGCCTCACCTAGAATCGTACCTTTTTCGTTCTTTTGATAAACTCGGTTAACGCGATCCAAATGATCCCTATGATATCGGGCATCCAATAAAATCACTTTAATGGTATGTGATTTCCACTTTAAATTATAGGAAGAGTAAGCCCCTTCTCTTTCTCTTCTAGGATCATCTTGAGATACGTCAAAGAAATCTAAAAATAATTGTTGGCTCTCTTTCTTAAACTCATATTCTTGTCCAGCGTCATTTTTACCGTAATCATGATCATCCCAAACACCAATAATCGGCACTTGTTCTCTCAGGGTTTTGTAATCAATCTGATTTTTCTGCAACTCATATTTCTCTCGCAAGACTGTCATGTCATCTGTATCACCATAAATATTATCCCCCAGAAACATAAAAAGATCTGGACTATGTTCAATTATAGGTTGCCATAAGGGTTGTTCTAAGTTTTGTCGATTACATGAGCCAAAGGCCAAAGTCAATGTGTTTTTGGAGTCGAATTCAAAAGTTTGATCCTGAGCAAAAACGGAAGTGATGGTAAAAAGAGAAATCAAAAATGATAAAGTAAATCTTGGCATAGTTTCTTCGTTTGTCGATTAATCGCAAATTTATTGCATTAATCAACAATGACAGCTATTAAAGATTAAATTTTTGCTAATTTCTATTAAGAATTGATATTATTCGCAGCGCTATGCAGATAAAGGAAAACTGAATCTATTGAGCCACAATTTTAAACACTGTATTGATACGCTCAGAATTATAAAGATTTAAGGCTTGCTGCAGTCTTCTTGTAGCCAGTCGGTAATCTTGGTTGTGTATTGCAATCAGCCCCTGATTGAAATACTGTAATGCGCTTAATTGTCTCAAACTTATCTCTTTATAAATAGTCTTCGAATTTGGTTGACCGTAGCTATTAGCTCCTACCGATTGCTGTTGATTCATCAAAGCAGAATTAGTATCCGGTAAAAAATCTTTTTTAAAATCCTGAACCTCTTCTTCATCAGAAATCCAACCGTTTCCCGGGTCGGTGGTTTCTAAAACATATTCTTGCTCACCTATTTCTGCAATTATAAAAACGTGATAGTCTGTTTCGATTATCTTGTGGGTAATATCAAAATACTTTAACAAGATAGAATAAGTGATACTCGCTGATACGCAATCGTAATCCCCAGTTTCCAATAAATTATTGAAAGTAGTTCCTTTTTTATATTCTTTAAGAAGTTTTTGATGTGTTTTGTAAAACAAATACTCCAAAAAGTACTCGTTATCTGCTTTTGATTTGCTCTCTAACTTTCTAATTAATCTATTCCAAGCATTATGATTTTCAAATTTATCAACTGACGCAATAAATGTAATGTCATTCAAAAGCTCTTTGTTCTTTGGGTCAAAATTTTGAGCTTTTATATGAAGTGTGCTTAAGAGAATTAAAACAAGCCCTCCTGAAATATAATTTAAAATATGCCGATATGGTGTTAAAACTGTTTTCAATATTACCTTAATGTTAACATACAACGATTTAGCATTATATAAAGTTAACAATTTATTAATAAATATAATAAATAGATAATATAAAATTTCTCTTAAGCAGTTTTTTAATTGGCTGACTTATAGTTTTTTATACTAAACAAATCAGTTTAAAGCTCATTAACGTGTTCTAAATAGTAATCTGCTTGTTCTAATAATTTATGTTTCTCTTGATCGGATTTTTTATCCCAGGTCCTGTACATCATCGAAACTCGCTGGTTTTTTTTCAGTTTATCCCTGTGTGTATTATAGAAGTTCCAGTAGAGACTATTAAAAGGACAAGCTTTTTCTCCTACTTTCTTCTTGTGGTCATAGAAACAATTGGAGCAATAATTACTCATTTTATGCATATAATTAGCACTAGCAAGATAGGGTTTAGAGCCTACGATTCCTCCATCTGCAAATTGGCTCATTCCTCTTGTGTTGGTTATTTCTACCCATTCTATTGCATCAATATAAATTCCCAGATACCATTTATCCACCTCAGCAGGATTAGTCATGTTTAGTAATGCAAAGTTTCCAGTCACCATCAAGCGTTGGATATGATGAGCGTATGCATCAGATAAAGATTGTTTTATAGACTTCTCCATACACTTCATTTTGGTCTCCCCCGTCCAGTAGAAATCTGGTAGTTTTCTATCATGCTCGAAGAAATTCTTTTCTGCATAATCAGGCATCTTTGCCCAATAGATCCCTCTCATATATTCTCTCCATCCAATCACCTGTCGAATGTAGCCTTCCACCTGAGCGATGTTTATTTTATCCTGATTATCTTCCCATTCTTCAACGACTTTATCAACCAATTCCTTCGGTGAAATTAATTTTGAATTAAGGGCAAATGAAACTCTTGAATGAAACAAGAATTTCTGTTCTGTGTGCATGGCATCCTGATAAGTTCCAAAATTCTGCAACAGTTCACGGCAAAAATAGCGAGTAAATTGGAGAGCCTCCTTCCTATTTATAGGCCAATGAAAATTTTCGGCATCGATCTTACCTATAGTTTTGATTCCCGAATCCTCTATTTCTGACAGGACATCAGCAACATACGTTTTATAGCTGTATGCAGGAGGAATTGGAACATCCCCCTTATATTTATTTCTATTTTCTTGGTCAAAATTCCACTTCCCTCCAACTGGCTCTTTTCCATCCATGAGAATATCGTGCTCTTTTCTCATCTGCCGGTAGAAATTCTCCATTAAGAATTGTTTTTTACCTTCAAAAAATTCAGCAATATCACTTCTTTTCGTTAAAAAATGTTCCGAATCTACCGCAGCGGAAGAAATTGAAAGTTCCGTGCACAGGTCTTGCAACTGTTGGTCCAACCTATATTCATCGGGCAATTGGTATTCAAAATGTTCTATATTATTTTCCTGTATTATTCGATTAATGTTTTCTACTAGTGATTGTTTATTATTGCTATCAGATATTTTCAAATAGAGAAAATTATGACCTTTCTCTTCTAAAGAGATCTTAAAACTTCTCATAGCTGAAAAGAAAGCAACTACTTTTTGAATGTGATGAGTAACATAATCCGTTTCCTGGCGCATTTCCATCATCACATATAATACTTTGTCATTGACATCCGAAAACCAGGAATGTCTTTCATTAAGTTGATCTCCCAATACTAATCTTAAAGTCTTTTTCATAACTGCAATTTCATAATCAACTATGATTAAAATCAATTGTTAAAAGGTATCACTCCTAAATAATAAATTTCCTTTATCCTTAGTGCGAAGAAAGCCGTCATCTCTAACTTTGATTATTGTAATAGTAAAATCTCACTGCTCAGTTCAACAATCAATAAAAAACTAAGATGAATTATCAAAAACAGCAAAATGAGAAAGTAGGTCAAATAGTATTACGTAATGATTAATAAAATAAATGATTAATAACAGTTCGATATACACTGCGTATTCTTTAGGTATTGTTTTTTATTTCTAAATTTACACTAGTATAAAATTAAGAGAATTTATGAGAAAGCTATTAATCGTCCTCGGTAGTATAATTGCACTTTTCGTGTTGACCATTATATTGGTTCCAGTTCTATTTAAGGATCGAATAGTTTCGGCTGTTCAGACGGAAATTGATAACTCGGTCAATGCTAATGTGAATTTTGAACTGTCAAAAATCAGTATTTCTTTACTCTCTAACTTTCCCGATCTAACGCTAGGTGTACGTGATTTTTCCATTACTGGCAAAGAAACATTTGAAGGGGATACACTTTTTTCCGCCAAGGATTTCGCTGTAGAAATGGATATAGTTGCTATTATAAAAGGAGAACCCTTAAATATTAAGGGGATTATGCTTGATCAACCCTTAATCAATATTCTAGTATTAGAAGATGGTTCGGCAAACTATGATATTACCTATCCTTCAGAAAACGAAGAAACTGAAGCGCCTTCTACTTCTCAAGAGGAGTTTAAATTTGGAATTGATCATTGGGAAATTAAGAATGGTAGAATCAACTATTATGATCAAATGTATGAAGTGGCTATTTCACTAACGGGAGTCGATCACACTGGAAATGGTGATTTTACGCAATCTGTTTTTGATATGCAAACCAAAACTACAGCCGAAGATTTTTCTTTTGCTTATGGTGGCGATGTTTTTGTAGCACATAAAACCTTAGAAGCAGATTTATTTCTAGGGATGGATATGGAAAATATGAAATTTACTTTTAAGGATGCTAAGGCAACCTTAAACGATTTCCACCTGAATTTTGATGGTTATTTCGCAATGCCCACCGATGATTATGATATGGATATCAATTTTGCTACTACTGATACCGAATTTAAAAATGTACTTTCTTTAGTGCCCGGAATGTATGCTGACGGTTTTGACGATTTAGAAACAAAAGGTGAATTTGATTTTTCAGGTTATATCAAAGGAATTTATAGTGATACCAAAATGCCCGGATTTGCTGTGGACTTAGTAGTGAGAGATGCATTTGTAAAGGCACCCGATGTTCCGCTTCCGATAGAGAAAATAGCAATGGAATTGCATGCAAAATCTGAATCAGGCGATTTAAAGGATGGATTTTTAGAATTGAAAAATTTTGGGCTGACTATCGATAAAGACCGATTTACCGCACAGGCCGTGGTCAATAATTTTGATTCCCCGATTTGGGAATTAAGTATGCAAGGAGGTTTAAATTTAGATATCATTTCTAAAATAGAACCCTCTGAAGATTTCAAAATGGGCGGAATCATAAAAGCCGATATTAACTCTAAAGGTTCTTATGTAGATGTAGAGCAAGAGAATTATGATAAACTGATCACCACGGGTAATCTTGTCATGCAAAATTTTTCCTATGCTGAAAAAGATGCTCCAGATTTTACAATTACGAACGCCACTATGGATTTTAATCCACAATCCATCAATCTCACTGCTTTAACAGGAAACTACGGGAAAAGCGATTTTACTTTGAATGGAAGCGTTAGTAATTACATCGCCTATGCAATTGACGAGAATGCAATCATCCAGGGTAATATGAAATTGACCTCTAACCTATTGGATATCAACGAAATGATGGGCGTATCAGAAGAAGACACAACAGAAAGCTCGGAAGATTCAACAGCAATGGAAGTCGTGGTGATTCCTAAAACTATAGATTTTACTTTCGATGCCACTGCACAAACTATCAAGTATGATAATTTTGTAATGAAAAATGCAGTTGGTCAAATTCAGGTAAAAGACGGAATCTTAACATTAGACCCTATGAAAGTAGATATGTTAGGAGGTTCTATTAAAATGGCTGGGGTTTATAATAGTCAAGACGAATATGAGCCAAAATTCAATTTCAGACTAGATATTTCTCAAATTAGCATTCCCGAAACATTCAAAAATGTAGTGACAGTACAAAAATTTGTACCAATTGCTGAGAAAATGGAGGGTAAATTTAGTACAGACTTCACTATTGGCGGTTTGCTGACTCAAGAAATGATTCCTGATTTAGCAAGCCTGAGTGGTGGCGGATTGATCAAAATTGCAGAGGCAGCAGTAAAAGATTCGAAAGTCATCAAAGGAGTGACTTCTCTTTCAAAACTGGATAATACCAATGAAGTCAAAATCAAAGACATGAAAGTTCAAGCTGAAATTAAAGACGGTAGATTAAGTGTAAAACCATTTGATGTTAATATGGGGAAATACAAGGCCACCATTGACGGAAGTACAGGATTAGCAGGAGATATTGCCTATAACTTAAAAGTGAATGTACCAACAGGTAGTATAGGAAAGGCAGCCAATACTGCTATTTCCAATTTATTAGGAAGCAATATAGAAGCTGTTGGGAGTTCTGTCAATCTAAATTTCAATATAGGTGGCACCTATACCGACCCACGTGTACAGTTAGGTAAAACCACAACTGAAGGAGGCAGCTCAGTTGCCTCTTCTGTAAAGGAGCAAGCAGTTGATAAACTAAATGAGGAGAAAGAAAAACTGAAGGCTGAAGTAGAGGAGAAAGCTCAGGCTGTGAAAGATAGTGCAAAAGCAGAATTGGAGAGAAAGAAAAAGCAAGCTGAAGAAGAGGCAAAGAAAAAAGCTGAAGAAGAAAAAGAAAAATTGAAGAAGAAAGCCAAGAACAAATTGAAAGATATGTTTGGTGATGGTCGCTAACAGCTAGCAATTCGTTAAAATATGTATCTGAGCAGGAATTTCTAAATTCCTGCTTTTTTTATTTCAGTGTAATATTGCTTAATAAAAGATTTAAAATAAGGTCAATATCATACTATTTGATGTATAAGAATCTTTATGCCAATTGCTTAAGTTCCTGAACCACTTTTAGCCACAAAATACAACTAAGATCTAATTCTGCAAATGGTAGATGGATTCAAAAGAAGCTATTACTTTGGAAGGAAGGCGGATGGAGTAAAAAGGTAATTCAGTGACAACAAGCAAGGAAAGTATAGAAAACTGCGGATAACGTTTTTGCTAATATTTAATTGGATAATAAGGAATCTCTAGAACCAAAAGTCATTTTTCAATCGTAAACAAATTATTTTGCAGAAGCCATGAATTCTGAGTACCTTAATTAAAAAGGGAAACCCACTTTAGGACGGGCCAAAACCCTAATCTATCCGTTTTACACTGTATTCTGCTATATTTAGGATATGAATGATTTTTATTATTCTTTTAAAAAATCCAAAATGTTGCTCTAAACTTATTTAAGCATAATTTCAATATCGAATTCTTGCTTATATGAAATGATAAAATTCTAAGGTTTCCAAGAACTAAGTCACTGAAAGAAAAGAAAGTTCTATCAGCTTTTATTATCACCAGTTAGTCAATGACTAATCACTTCTAAAACCAACAAGCTAAAAATCAACATTCTAACTCACTAAATACACAAAATACTGTATCAGAAAAATGCTTTCTATCTAAACAAAATATTTTAAAAACGTAAGGGAGAATACAAGCTAAAATTTCATAGCAATTGGTAAGTCAAACTGAAATATTTACCTAATTTTAGCTTTTTAATTTTTACAGTTTAAATATTACAAATATGCCAACAGCAATTTATAAGGTACCTATTCCGAAGAACGAACCGGTAAACAGTTATGCACCTGGAACTCCCCAAAGAGCTTCTTTACAAGCCAAAATCAAAGAATTGAGAGCTCAAGAAGTAGACGTTCCAATGTATATTGGTGCTGAAGAGGTAAGAACTGGAAAAACACATCCTCTGAATCCTCCTCATGATCATCAGCATAAATTAGGACAGTTCCATGAAGGTGATGGCAGTCATGTTGAGCAAGCAATCAAAGCTGCTTTAGCTGCCAAGCAAGATTGGGCGGATTTACCGTGGCAACAAAGAGCGTCAGTTTTCTTAAAGGCCGCTGATTTGATATCAGGCCCTTACCGAGATAAAATTAATGCTGCTACCATGTTGGCACAGTCAAAAAATGCTTACCAAGCTGAAATAGATTCGGCATGTGAACTGGCTGATTTCTTAAGGTTCAATGTGAAGTACATGACCGAAATATATGAAGAACAGCCTTTTTCACCTGATGGCGTTTGGAATAAAATGGAATACAGACCTTTAGAAGGATTTGTGTTTGCATTAACTCCATTCAACTTTACGGCAATTGCGGGTAATCTACCTTCGAGTGCAGCACTTATGGGGAATACTGTAGTATGGAAACCCGCTTATTCTCAAATCTATTCTGCTAATGTAGTAATGGAAATTTTCCGAGAAGCTGGTGTACCAGATGGTGTCATCAACTTAATTTATGTAGACGGCCCTACTACCGGAGAAAAGATTTTCAAGCATCCTGACTTCGCTGGAATTCACTTCACAGGAAGTACTGGCGTATTCCAAAATATCTGGAAAACTATAGGGGAAAACATTGAAACCTACAAATCATACCCAAGAATAGTAGGCGAAACTGGTGGTAAGGATTTCATCTTAGCACATAAAACAGCTGATGCCAAACAAGTAGCGACTGCCATAACAAGAGGAGCATTTGAATTCCAAGGGCAGAAATGTTCTGCTGCTTCAAGAGTCTATGTTGCCAACAATATTTGGGATGAAGTAAAAGAAAACTTGGTTGCTGATATCAAAGATATCAAGATGGGTGGCCCTGAAGACTTTGAAAACTTCTTCAATGCAGTAATTGACAGAAAGGCGTTTGATAAAATCAAAGGATATATTGAAACAGCAAAAGAAAGCAATGTTGCAGAAGTAATTGCAGGTGGAGAATGTGATGATTCTAAAGGGTACTTTATTCAACCCACTGTCATCGTTACTAAAGACCCTCAGTTTGTAACTATGCAAGAAGAAATTTTCGGCCCAGTAGTAACAATCTATGTGTACGATGCGGAAAATTTTGAAGAAACATTAACTCTAGTTGATGAGACTTCTCCTTACGCATTGACAGGCGCGATTTTCAGTAATGACCGGTATATCATAGAAAGAGCGACAAAACGCTTAAGCCAAGCTGCTGGTAATTTCTATATAAACGATAAACCAACGGGCGCAGTGGTAAATCAAAATCCATTTGGAGGTGCTAGAAAATCAGGTACTAATGATAAAGCAGGTTCAAAACTGAACTTACTGCGTTGGTGCTCTGCGAGAATGGTAAAAGAAACATTTGTCACTCCTACCGATTACAAATATCCTTTCATGGGAGAATAATCGGAGAAAATCAAGATTTAAAGCCTTCGGAAGTGATTTCGAAGGCTTTTTTTTATTCTAAATCCTGAAGATTTCAACACTTACTTCATAGAAACCATTGAAAATACCAAGCAAGATGGGAAACTGGATAACCTCCTCAACTTACTACAAAAAAGGGCTTAGAAATTTAACAATAGGCAGAACAATTAGATGTAATATTTGTATTATATTCGCAATTAAATTAAAAAATAATTCAATCTAAAACAATCGACTTATGATGAAAAGACTTATGATCGGGTCTTTGTGTTTATTGATGGCCTACGGCTCAATGGCGCAAAAAAAGGAAATCGAGTTTACTGAATTCGATTTAGACAATGGAATGCATGTGATTTTACATCAAGATAATTCCACTCCAATAGTGGTAGTTTCAGTAATGTACCATGTAGGTTCCAAAAATGAAAACCCTGAAAGAACAGGTTTTGCTCACTTCTTTGAGCACTTATTATTTGAAGGGTCAAAAAATATTGAAAGAGGTCAATTTGACAAATATATCACCAATGCTGGTGGTGTTAACAATGCCAATACGTCAAATGACAGAACTTACTATTATGAAATCTTACCATCAAATCAATTAAAACTAGGTTTATGGTTAGAATCTGAAAGATTAATGCACGCGCAAATACAAGATATAGGTGTGGAAACACAACGCGAAGTTGTAAAAGAAGAGAAGAGACAAAGGTATGACAACCAGCCTTATGGGACTATCTTACCTGAAATCATGAAAAGAGCATATACTGAGCATCCTTATAGATGGACGCCAATCGGCTCTTTGGAGCATTTAAATGCTGCGTCTTTGGATGAGTTTGTAGAATTTTACGAAACTTTCTATGTTCCTGAGAATGCGACTTTATCTATAGCTGGAGATATTGAAATTGATGAGGCCAAAAAATTAGTGAAAGACTATTTTGGTCCTATTGAAAAAGGTGGAAAAGAAATACCAAGACCAGACATAGTGGAGCCGGAACAAAAAGTAGAAGTTCGAGATACTATTTATGACAACATTCAATTGCCTGCTGTAATTCAAGCATACCATATGCCAGCACAAGGCACCGAAGATTCATATGCGTTGGAAATGTTGAGCACGGCACTTTCCGGTGGTCAATCAGCCAGAATGTACAAGTCTTTGGTTGATGAACAACAAAAAGCACTACAAGTTGCCGCTATCCCATTTTCATCCGAAGATCCCGGATTGTATCTCCTTTTCGGATTACCTACAATAGGTGGTGATTTGAAAGAATTGGAAAATGCAATGGATGCAGAAATCCAAAAAGTACAAGAGGAACTTATTTCTGACCAAGAATTTGAAAAAATCAGAAACCAAAAGGAAAATGATTTTATTTCTGGTAACAGTACCATGGCCGGAATTGCAGAGAGTTTAGCAAACTATCATGTTTATTATGGCGATGCTGACTTAATCAATAAAGAGATAGATCGATATATGAAAGTTACTAAAGAAGATATTAGAAGAGTAGCTCAAGAGTATCTCACTGAAGATAATAGAGTAGTACTTTATTACTTACCAAAATCTCAACAAAATCAATAATTCGATTCACGAAATAATTTTAGAAAAATGGTTAAAAAGATATATTTAAGTTTCGTTTTCGCTCTGATGGCAAGTTTTGCATTTGCCCAAGTGGACAGAACAACTGCTCCGGAACCTACACCGGCAAAGGAAATTAATATAGGTGAGCCTACTACTTTCACTTTGAAAAATGGTTTAAAAGTATTTGTGGTGGAAAATCACAAATTGCCAAGAGTGGCATTTTCTTTAACTTTTGATAGAGATCCCGTATTGGAAGGAGATAAAGCTGGCTACGTGAGCATGGCAGGTCAAATGTTGATGAAAGGAACTGAGAATCGTACTAAAGCAGAATTAGATCAAGATATTGACTTCATAGGAGCTAACATCAATACTTATTCAACTGGAATGTTTGCAACCTCACTAACTAAACATCAAGATAAATTGATGGAGTTAATGACAGATGTATTGTTCAACCCAGCATTCCCTGAGGACGAATTGGATAAATTAAAAAAGCAGACTTTATCCGGCTTAGCGGCTTCCAAAGATGATCCTAACGCAATCGCTTCAAATGTAAGAGGAAAATTGGTTTATGGTGATAATCATCCATATGGAGAGTTTGAAACTGAAGAGTCAGTAGAGAATATAACTTTAGCGGAAATTAAGGCCTATTATGACAGTTATTTCAGACCTAACATAGGTTATTTGGCGATTGTCGGAGATATTACTCCTAAAGAAGCCAAGAAGCTAATCAAGAAGAATTTTGAGAAATGGGAGAAAGGTAATGTTCCGACTGCTGAATACGAAATCCCTAGTCCTCCGGAAGAAACTTTAGTTGCTCTTGTGGACAGAGAAGCTTCTGTTCAGTCTGTAGTAAATGTAACCTACCCTGTTGAATTAACAATTGGTGACGAGGATGTTATTGTTGCTAGAGTTTTAAATCAAATCCTAGGCGGTGGCTTCTCTTCAAGATTAATGCAAAATTTAAGAGAGGACAAGGCCTTTACTTATGGAGCAAGATCTTCTTTAAGCGCAGATGAATTTGTTGGTAGTTTTACTGCAAGTGCAAGCGTTCGGAATGAGGTAACTGATAGTGCTGTAAACGAATTTATGGCTGAGTTAACGAAAATAAATGAAGAAGGTGTTACCCAAGAAGAGCTAGATGCTGCCAAAGCTTCTATTGCAGGTAGTTTTGCTCGATCGTTGGAAAGTCCACAAACAGTGGCATCATTTGCTATCAATACTGCTCGATATAATTTGCCAAAAGACTATTATGCGAATTATTTGAAAAATCTTGAGGCGGTAACTTTAGAAGACGTTAAAGCAGCAGCACAAAAATACATTTTACCAAATAATGCCAATATTTTGGTAGTGGGTAAAGGAGAAGATGTAGCAAAAAGCTTATCCCGATTTGGTGAGCTGAAATATTACAATCGAAAAGGAGAAGAATATGATCCGAATGATAAAAGCGCTATGCCTGCTGATCTAACAGCTGAAAAAGTATTGGAAAAGTATTTTGAAGCCCTAGGTGGCAAAGCGAAATTAGAGGCTGTTAAGTCAATGAAAACTTCTTATAATGCAAGTGTTCAAGGTCAAAACATTAGCATTAACGAAGTAAAAGATAATAGTAATTATAAGCAAGAAGTTGCAATGGGCCCAATGGTTCTCAGCAAAGTTTTGGTAAATGATGAAGGCGTAAAGGTATTTCAACAAGGTCAAGAAGTTCCTTTACCAGAGCAAGCTAAGGCAGGAGTAAAAGCAGGAGCAAAGATTTTCCCAGAACTACACTATTCTGAAATGGGTGCTACGCTTGAACTAAAAAATGTAGAAGAAATAAACGGAAAGCCTGCTTATGGCGTGGCTGTTACTATGCCTTCAGGTCAAACAAGTACTTCCTATTTCGATGCTGAATCAGGGTTAAAAGTAAAAACTTCTTCAGCTCAGGCTTCTGAGGAAATTAAAAGCTATAAAGAGGTAGATGGAATTATGATTCCTGAAAAAAGAGCTATTAATCAAGGCTTCCAAATGAATGCTGATTTGCAGTCAGCTGAATTAAATATCGAGATTAAAGAGGATACTTTTCAGTAATTAAAATAATAAGTTTTTAAAAAAGCTCGAATAAAGGAATGATTTATTCGGGCTTTTTTTTTCAGAACTCATTGGTTTATCTTCGTCAATTGCAAGTCTGCAAAGTTTCACATTTTATGCTGCATTTCTTGCTGCATTCACAATCCCAAACATACTTCTCAGAATCAATTTTTTATAGATATCTTCATTTTCCACACCTTCCCTTAACTTTTGAATTGCATACTGCTGAATTGTAATCAAAGGTAACACTATTCTCTCTCTAATAGCTATTGATGCTTGGGATACAGGAGCTTCATGCAATAGTCCTTTTTTACCACTGATTTCATCCAACTCCTCCTTACTCAGGTCGAATTCCTTTTTCATTAACTGCCAGAATTCTCCATATTCTTTATCCTTACCTAGATAAGCCGTAGCAGGGTAAAAAGATTTTGCGATGGACTGCATGGAGTTGCCCAATAGGGTTCTAAAAAATAGAGAGTCAGAATATAATTGTTTGATATCCTTTGCTTTCCCTTTCTGCTTGAGCGTGCTAAGTGCAGTGCCTACTCCGTAAAATCCAGGGATGTTTTGTTTCATTTGAGCCCATGCACCAACAAACGGGATAGCTCTAAGATCTTCAAATTTCAATTCACCTTTTTTTCCTCTACTCGTAGGTCTACTTCCGATATTGGTATCACCAAAGTATTTTAGTGGGGTTACATTACCTAAATAGCTTGTGAATTTCTCGTGACTTTTAAAGTCCTTATAGAGTTGGTAAGCAGTTTCTGCCAACTGATCTAATAAGGCTCGTTCCTTTTCAGCAAGCACTCTATTATCATCGGCAAACAAATGATTTTCCAATCCTGCTGATAGCAACTGCTCCATATTATAACGACAAGATCCTACTTTCCCATAATTAGAACTGATGGTTTGACCTTGGATAGTCACTTGAACTTCCTCATCTTCTATTTTAGGGCCTAGGGAAGCATAAAAATCATGCATATTCCCGCCACCTCTTGCAGGAGGACCTCCTCTCCCATCAAAGAAAATTACTTTAATACCATATTCTCTTGAAATTTCCGTAAGTGCTTCCTTAGCCTGAAAAATTGACCAATTAGCTCGTAAATAACCACCATCTTTAGTACCATCAGAGAAGCCTACCATGATCGTCTGCTTATCTCCTCTGCTCTTAATGTGCTTTCTATAAAATGGTATTTCATACAACTGCTTCATAATGTCTGAGGCATTAGCTAAATCATCAATGGTTTCAAATAGCGGAACTATATCTAGTGACTCATAAGCACTAGCACTTAATTTAATCCTTGCTAACTGGAAAACCTCCATTACATGCAGAGCTGACTGACAATTACTGATTATGTATCGATGACAAGCTCTGTTTCCATTTCTTTTCTTAATCTCTTCCAATGCATCAAAGCTTTTTAGCATTTCTTGGTGAAAAGCATCGTAAATACTATTGTCACTTGGTAGTTTTTCAACGCCAAGTAGATGATTAATTTTGTCTTGCTCTGGCATTTTTTCATATTGAGCAGCAATATTTTTATCATCTTGATGCTCCAAAATATCTTCCCACAAAGCATCATGTTTGCGGCTATCCTGCCGGATATCCATGATGGAAAAATGGAAGCCAAATATTCTCACCTTTAAAATGAATTTCTCTAAAAGCTCAGAAAATATTCCGTTATGTTCAGCCTTCAGGTTTTTGAGCGCTTCTTTCAACATCCGGATTAATTCTTCCGGATTATTAAATCCCTTTGACTTATTTCCATAAAGAGAATCATAAACTTTTTGCTCTGCTTGTAGGATTTTATCCTCCACCCCTTTAAAAGTTAGTCTTCGTCTTATGGCACGTAGATCTCTGTAGTAGCATTTCAAAATAGTTTCTCTCAGCCTATCTGCTACTTTAACAGTAATATCATGAGTGACAAATGGATTACCATCTCTGTCCCCTCCTGGCCAAAAACCAACGGTTAGTAAATCAGGATTTATCCAATCTTCCCAATGCTCATCTAATTCTTCAACCAAATCATACAGAATTGAGGGTATACTTTTATAAAATACATTTTCTAAATACCAGCACAGACTAACTGCCTCATCGTAAGGACTTGGTTTTACTTTGTTAATAAAAGGGGTTTTTCCTAACTGCAACATCAAGGAATTAATAGAAGCTAGATCATTCTTTCTGATGGCGTTTTCGAGATCAGTATTGATCGCCAAAACATTGCCAGGATAAAACTGAGTGGGGTGGGCAGTTAGCACAATTCGAACTGAAAAAGTCTCTAATTTTTCCTTTAGCTCCTTCAGTTTGTTCGCATGTCTGACCCTTCCAATGAGCTCTTTTATGGAACCTTTCCCTTCTACATTAAATATCTTTTCAAAAGCAGCATCTTCAATAGAGTCAAAAAGTAAAACCTGCCTTTCTACATACTGAATTAATTGAAACAGTAACTGATGAAGCTCTTTTTCATCTTTATCTCCTAAAATTTCCCTCTTAAATTGATCAATTATCTCTATTGGTTCTTTTCCGTTCTTAAAACCTTGTTGGCTTAACTGCTCAAGTATGGGCAAAAGTGTCCCTGTCCTGTATATATGGTCATAAGGCAAATCTAAAAAAAGACTATTATATGCTGTATATCTAGTTGCCACTTCATCCTGATAATTGACTTTTTTCATCATTTCAAATTTTATAGGGTGATTTTAGAAGGTTTATATTTTAAATTTACGAAAATACTAACTTAATACACTTAAAAATGGACCGTCTTTTTTACAATAGATCAAAATTCCCCTCCCTATTCAGAATCAAAATCAAGGAAAAGTGCTCTTCAGAAGCTAGAAATAGTATTTTGATGTAATTAAAACTCAAGAAGTAATACTACTGGTCCTTTTTCACTTAGTAATTTGACTTAGCAATTCTTGCTCCCGCACAACAAACCTTTTAAAGCTTCCTGGCTCATTTCCTGTAATTCTCAAAACTGAATCACTGGTATCAGGAGTAGCTTGGAATCTTGGGAAGTAATGTAACATTATCATTACTAAAATCAACATGGTAGGTACACCCTCTTTACTCTTTCTGATAAAGAAGGAGACCAAATTCGGAGACTTAAAGGTGATGCTCTGGCCAGTAATTTCGTTGATTTGATGAACCATTTCCCCAAAGGTCAGCTTTTCGTTATTTGTCAAATCGTAAGCTTCATTTTGATGATCTTCGGAGCTTAGTAATATTTTAGCTGCCACTAAGCCAATATCTTTTGCATCTACCACAGTAAATTTTGCATTTCCAGCAGGTAAAAAAACCTCCGACTTTTCAATTATGTCTTTTCTTAAAGTGGTAGTGAAATTTTGCATAAAATAAGCTGGTCTCAGAAATGTATAGGGAATCCCTGAATCCATTATCATTTTTTCGATTTTATAATGAGGAATGATGCTATTTTTATCAGCACCTTGAACCGAAAGAAAAACGATATGTTCTAAGCCCAACTTGATTGCTTCAGCAATTAAGGGTTGAAAATACTTCTTAGTGTCCGATATTTGCGGTGGCCTTAACAAAAATAAAGTATCAATACCCTCAAGATATTTATTGAATTGATCAACTTTTTCAAAATCAAATTCTTGAAATTCAAGGAACTCGGGTTTTTCAAAAGCCATGACATCATTCTTAATATCCCTCAATCCAGCTACAACTTCAGCATCGATCTTGAGACTTAACAAAGCATCGATAGTAGCTTTGCCAATATTTCCAGTTGCACCAGTAATTAATATCCTCATAATTTCCAATTGCTATATTTAAAAACTTTGGACGTTTATCCCCTTATAATGCTTACGTATATTTAAGAAAAATCATCAATTGAATTGGTCAAAATTATGATGAAAATCCTATTACTTCTATTACAATAAATCATTGAAATATTTTCGTTCGCTTTCCTGTAAAAACTTATTAAAATTAAACCAGAATAATCCATAGTAGCTATCGCCCAAAATCATTTTTTTATACTGTTGCTTAATTTTTGTAAGTAGTTTCAATAACTAACAAACGGCATTTGCTTGCCATATTTCTCAAATTCTTTTTCTTTACAAAGCTGCAGAATAAAATCAGCCAAATCCGCTCTGCCAATTTTCGTGCTAGCATCTACCCCTACCCAGCCGATTCTATAATCTTCCTTTTTAGTATCATCAGTCAACCTTGGACCTCGTACAATAATCCAGTCTCTATCACTTTTTTTCAATAATTCTGCATGGTCTTTGGCATCATTTAAGATTTTAGGTACCGCAATTTTCATGATGAATCGAATCATTTTATCAGGAAATTTAGGTTGATCTTTTTCAGGAAAAGGCAGCCCACCTCCTGACAAAGAAATGATTTGATTGATTCCCGATTCCTTCATAGCTCCTATGATATTTTTGGTGCCTTGCGTTTGTAAACCATCGGGCGATCCTTTCACATGACCAAACAAACTGACGACCATATCAGTACCAGACAGGGTTTTCGCTACATCTTCAGCATTTAATACATCTCCTTTAATGACTTCTAAGTTTGCAGATTGATCTTGGATCTTACCAGGGTTTCTAGCTAACGCCTTTATTGAATAACCTTCTTTCAGCGCTTGATTTACAAATTGTGCTCCTGTCTTTCCACTTGCTCCGAATACTGCTAATTTCTTCATGACTTACTTTTTTGTCTTAGTTACTTGCTATTATACCTATTAATTTTGTACTTGTTCCCACTACATATACACACCTTTTTGTAAGTATGGAAAATGATTTGATTAAGGTTACACCAAGATGTCCGATTCGAACAACACTAGAATTGGTAGGTGGGAAATGGAAGCTCTTAATTATTATTCAATTGGCTACTGAACCCAAGCGTTTATCAAAATTGAAGCGAGACATCCCTGACATCAGTGAAAAAATGCTGATTCAAGAATTGAAGAATTTAGTGGACAGTGAATTAGTAATTCGAACCAATTATGGAGAAGTCCCGCCCAAAGTAGAGTATAAACTAAGTGATAAAGGTAAATTAGCTTTACCCTTAATTGGGCATATGAAAGAATTTGCTGAACAATATTTAGCCCAGTAGGGATATTCTGTTACTGTTACTTTTATTTTCAATTACAATATGTGATGAGGTATCTGCAAACTGTTTTGCAGAAGAAGTCGAATCTAGTATCCTTTTGTCTGGAATGGTCTTCCCTTTATTGACTCTGCTACAAAATAAAAAAAGGAGCCACCGAGGCTCCTTTTGTAAATCATGTAGTAATTTGATTAATGTCTTCCAGTACCATAATCGATATCCAGAATAATCTCATCCTGGGAGTTTAAAAATAGGTCATTGCTATTATAAGAGAGTGAAAAGTTTCTTGGACCGACACGGTTAACATTTTCCAGATACCCTTCTCCAGTATTGTTAAGAATCAAATTTCCACTCCATTGGTATTCATCCCCTTTTTGAGTCCCTCCAATAATTTGAACATTAGCACCTTCTCCTGGAAGTTCCGCAAATTGTGGGACGATCTCTATGGAAAATTTCTCCCTATAGCCATTCCCTATATTGTAGCCGTAGTAATTACTTGCAATAGTACCATCATCAACAATAAAGTCTATATTCACTTTTTCATGAACAGGTTCGGTAACATATGCCACTGGTGTTGCAACGGAATAAAATTGAGTTCGATAGTTCTTATTATCAGAAAACGCAATTTCTCCATTATTCGATTCAATTATATCAGAAACCGTCAAATAGCCTTGACCTTCTGATTCAATTCGACTACTTGTATTATATACATCATTTTTTAAGTACTCAAATATAACAGTTGGTATAGCAGTGTAGGGAGAGGAATTTGCACTGTTGTCTAATTCAAAGTTCCATTGCGTTCTAAATTCCAATATTTCAAACGCAGCTGCTTCGTCCGGATTACCTCCTTCAAAACTAATAGTAGGATTGGTATAATTCTGGCCCTGCTCAATAATTTCTACACCCGTTATTTTTGAATTAAAGTTAACTGTAGCTTCCGACTGAGCATTTATATTCCATTGAGAAAAAGTAATTGTAATGCTATCGATTTTTTGCTCGTTGTAAAGCGAATAATAATTATCGCCAAACCATCTCCTGTTTTCAAAAACAAAAGATAAACTTTCATCTAATTGTTGCTGTGTAATTTTTCCGCTTTCATCAACAACAAAACCATTTGAATAAATACCAAAAGATTCTACACAACAACTGGAATTATAGTAGCCTCGGATGTAATAATCAACATAATTTCCAGGAGTATATTGGCCACTGCTGTCTATTGTGATCGATTGTATTGCATATTCTGCTTTCGCTTCTAGTTCCGCTCCTTCACCAGTTGGATCACTTATTACCACTTCTGGAGTACCATTATAACCTGATCCTGCTGTAAAAGAAAACAAAACCTCACCAAATTCCTGATTATTCGGTGAAACATCTATTTCATCATAATAATTTTGTACATCTGCAAATAATGCCCGGCCTGCCTTGGTAAAATTATTCACTTGAAAACCTTTACCTGGTGCTGGTGGCCTCCGGAATTAGTGTTTTGATTCCACTCACAAAAGGAACGTTGCTCACTTGCTCATTATAACCAAAAGTAGTCAAAACAGAATCTAAAACAGCTTCATCAGTCTCTGAATCAAAGTAGGCCAGCTTCTGCTTCAAACGCAATTGAGGAATCATTAAATCTACAGAGACTCCTTCATTTCCCGTAGGGATTATAAGCTCATATTCTCCAAACTCATTAGTCACTGCTTCCCCCAGACCTCCTTCAACATTTAATGAATATTCAGAAAATCTGATTCCTTCGCTTACATTCACAATATTCCCCGAAAAGTCCGCTTTTATTAATTGGCTTTTCACCGCTTCAGCTGTTTTATTGGTTAAGTCCGTTTCAATGCTAACTTTCCCTTTAATCTTAGCTGTATTGGTTCCATTTCCTTTGTTGTAAAGAGGTATTATTGCAGATTCGTTTTTTGTGATAGGTGCTACTATATCATCAATAATTTCATAATTGTAACCTCTTTCAAATTTGAATTCAATCAATCCTAACGCAGAATAATATCCCTCTCTTTGGACTTCTATAATATTACCCCCAACAGAGACCTCATCAAAAACAACATTCCCTGATGCATCCGATACTTCTGTGAGTTCAATTAGTTCGCCATCTAATGAAGACGTAAGCTTCACTGCTGCTCCTTCAATTGGAGTGGTTCCGTCTAATATTTTCATGTTTACATTATAGAACTCGCCTGCCTTATTTAACATTGCCAACTGTTCAGCAATATTCATAGAATCCTTCACATCATTAATAACTGTAATGTTATTGACATCTGGTTCAATAGGTGGTGCTTCTTCACAGGAAGTAAAAATGGTTAATCCAAGTAAAATTGATAGGTAAATAAATTTTTTCATATAAAATAACTGTTAAATACAGTTGCGAAATAAGCTAAATTTATTTATTAACCATAAACATATACTAATTAATAATAATGAAATCGATAAAAATTGATAAACTTAGTTTTACAATTCAAAATATCCACTACTACCATTGAAAAAGCACCTCATCATAAGTACTTATGTTATTAATTACAGTGAAAAAAATTACAGCTTAATTTTCAAGCCTCCATTGATAACGAAACCATCAACAGGAGCATAAATATCTCGGAATTCCGGATCATCTATACTTCCAGTATAAATCGTATCAAATGCCGTTTGTCGTGTATCTAAAAAATTCTCGAAATTCAAAAAGACAGAAAAATATTCTCCGATAGTCTTTTCTGTCATCAAACCTGTAATCCAATACGCTTGCCCAATCTCACCGTCATTTAATTGTTGAGGGCTGAAATAATAAGCTTCCAAGCCTATCCAAAAATTTCCATGCTTTTCATACATCAATACATTATTTAATCTATTCTTAGCTACTAAGGGGAAGGTGCTTTGGTCGCCATTGGAATACGTATTTACATCTGAATAAGTATATCCTAGGAAGAGCTTGAAATCATGATAAGACCATTTCATATTAACTTCCGCTCCTTTGGTATCTATATAGCCATCAAATTGTTGAAATTCATAGGTAGTTCCAATATTTCTCAACATCAGTGGATTTTCAATTTGCGTATAGAAAAACAAGACATTGCTAGAGAGCGTCAGCTCATCTGTAACGGATTTCTTATAATTGATATCGAAATTAGCACCCAGCGATCGCTCAGCATCAGTCAAATTTGTATTGATGGGCTGAATATTTCTGAACTGCCTTTTCTCTGCATCTTCTGAAAAAACGGTAGGAGTCTTATAGCCCAAACCTCCTCCTAGTCTTAAAGTAAGTTCCTGTTGAGGCTCAAACATTAAAGACAGCTTAGGCAAGGGAAATAATCCGTATTCGCTATGGTAGTCAATTCTGAAACCTGTTTCCAAGGTCCAAAGGTCTGCCATATTCCAGATATTTTGAGCAAAAAGTCCCACAGTGTTGTTCTCAAAATCTAACTCCTGATTAGGTGAACCTTCAAATTGATTAAACTGGTCTGTCCAAAGATTGGCACCAGCCACCCATTCAGAAACTTCATTAAAAGTTGAATAATTGATCTCACTAAAAGAAGAAATCTGCCTGCCGGAAAATGTAAAATCCGGAACTTCTATACTTCTATCATAAAAATTAATACTGTTTTTAACCTCTATTTGGGAATTTCCATCTGTTTGATGAGTGAAATTTAGCTGGGATGAAATCCTATCGGTTTCATTATTTTCGTAATAAGCATCGGTTACATTTTCTCCATTTACGTAATCCATATTACCCCCTAAACGATCTTCAGTCACGATATTTACACCAACATTCATTTCTGTTTCTTCATTGAAATAAAGAAATAAGCGAGGATTTAGAGTAAAACGATCAAATTTAGGAATAGCCGTAAGTCCAATATCTGCTGGATCGTATGCCGTTCCTTTATTATAGGAAGCAAAAATTGTTGTTCCGATTTTGTCATTTCTTTTAGAATAGAAAGTACTTGCATCTAAACCCAGTGCTGAAGTTCCGTTAAACATGAAACTTAATTCTCGATCTTCTTTTGGCTTTTTCGTGATTAGATTTACTAATCCTGCAATGGCTCCACCACCATATAAAGTGGAGGAAGAACCCTTGATCACCTCTACTTGCTTCAAATCAAGCGGTGCGATTTGCATGAGACTTAAGCCACCCGAAAAACCAGAATAAAGAGGCATACCATCACGCATTAATTGAGTGTACTTTCCATCCAAACCTTGGATTCTAATACTTGAATTGTAGCTGGTAGCAGAGGTTTGTTGGGTTTGAATACCCGTACTTTCATTCAGCAACATTCTAATATCACCTGGTTTCATATTTCCTTTTTCAGCCAACTCCTCGCCAGCAATCATCTCCACTCTAGTAGGAATATCTTCTATAGTTCTACTACTTCTAGTAGAGGTAACCGTAACCTCTTCCATTTCTTCATGGTCATGATGCATTGAAATTTTTATAGGCAATAAATCATCCGAAATAGGAAATGAATATGTCTTTTTGATGGTTTCATAGCCTACATAACTAATTTGAAGTTGATGCTTGCCATCTGGAATGTCAGTAAAATTGACAGTTCCATTTACATCCGTGATTTTTCCCTTATCAAGATTGGGAAAGTAGACTGTGGCCCCTACTATCGGTTCAGCTGTCTCTTCATCTAGAATAGCAGCTTTAAAAGAGTTTTGTGAATAAGTAATTTGACTGCTCAAAAAAAGCAGTGATAATAATATATATTTTAACATTTCAATTGAGATTTAAGATGGTAATTTATTGCACATCCTGCAAATGGAGGAAGTGTTAAACTAAATGCAAAATTCCTAAATCTGTTTGGGAGGTTTTAGAAGAGAGGGGCTATATATTTGTGGTGCGCCCAGAAAGTAGCTAGCACTAAAGTCAGGCTGTTCATAGAATTGGGAACTTAAATTTGAGAATTCTAAATTAAGTAAGCTAAACCCAGTACAAGAACCACAGGAAAAGAAAGGTAAACATGGTAACTCCGGACTATCGTTTTCTGAAGACTGAGTAGCATCATCTGTACAGGAAACTTCCTCATGGCAGATCTCTTCATCTATACAACAGGGTGCAGCAGATAAACCTAGGATCAAAATTGATAGGAAAATAGTGATCACCTTCATCCTGCAAAGATAGTCGATTGGATTTCAAATACCAGTACTTGAACTAATTGTCAGTTGTATATTATTGAACTTTATTCTAAAAATCGAAGAATCGAATCAGCTAATAACTTAGGATTTACTTTTTCAATTGGATGAGGGCAATTGGGAAAAACCTGAAATTCACCTTTCGAAAGTGACTTATAAAAAGCTATCGTTTCCTCAAAACTCACCATGTGGTCTTGATCTCCAAGTGCTAATCGAATAGGCAAATCGATAGCAGCAATATTTTCTGTAGTCAATATTGGGTTATGTCCTAAATCGAGCATCATATTAGCTGTTTGCTTACAAAGATTCATCCAATTTTTTCCATGTGAATTTTTTAGATGCTGCGCAAATTGCGGGACTTTCTCTTGAATTTTCTCAGGATTCAGCATTTTGCTCTCTTTTTCTGCTTGCTCGGGTTTCCAATCTAACTTGGTGCCTAAGGTAATTATTTTCTTGAAGAACTGCCCCCTTTTCAATGCTAAGGAAAGTGCAACATATCCGCCCATGCTAAAACCAAATACATGTGCAGACGGAATATTTTCTTTTTCCAGGATGGTTTCAAAATCTTCAACTAAATTTTCCATACTGAAACTAGAATCTAAAGTTGACCGCCTTCCATGCCATTTCAAATCCGGTACAAGGACATTGAAATCTTTTGATAAAAATGGGACTAAGCTGTCAAAAGAATTTGAGCTACCCAAAGCACCGTGAAGAAGTATTAGGTTTTGTTTCTGCATAATCATTCTTTTTTAATCATAGCGCTGATCGCTCTAACAGTTACAACCGTTATACCAAAAGCTAGTATCTTACAAAAATTTGCACCAACACAATTTAAACATCTATTTGGACTTATTTAGCCATCAATATCAAAACTAGAATGAGATTATCAATCTCAAAAACCACGATAGGACATCCCAGATATTTCAATCTATAAATACCCCGCCAGCCAATAAGCTGAGTAGCCCATCCATTCTTTAAATAAAATATTCCATTTTAAGAGAGCATCATCTGATGGTAAGAACATAGAAGGATTGATCATTTCATCATTAGTTAGAAAAACTGTAGAATAGGGCTGAATTTTATAACCTTCCTTTTCAAAACAACCCATCGCTCTTGGCATATGGGAAGCACTAGTGATCAATAGGATTTTGTTTTGCTTGCTTAAATAATCATTGGCAAAACGTGCACTTTCTACTGTGTTTCTTGATTCATCCTCAATTATTACTTTATCAATCGGAAATTTTACAGACTTCAAATAGGATAATAACACTCTAGATTCTTGTAAATCCTTCCTTAAAGCAGTGGCACCTCCACCGGAAATGTACAAAGTATCAATAATTCCTTGCTCAAACAGCATCATGGATTGCAAAAGACGATCAGCATTTTGATTGAAATACACTCGATCTTTAGGTTCTTTCAGGGTATTGGTCATGCCTGTTAAAAGAACTCCGTAAGTGAAATCATCACTTTTCAGCTGCTCCAAATCTGCAGGTTCTGTTTGCCAAGCTTTTAAAAAAGAGTTAGCTAAGAAATCATTAGTAAAAATAAGGAATAATGCAAAACCTAAAATGGCTAAATATTTTCGGAATTTCCATTTCCTAAATATGAAAAATGCCAACCATGCCAAACCTACTAGAGTAGCCGGCATCAGTAAATAACTTATAGTTTTGGAGAGGATGAAAAACATCAATAAAAATTAATTCAATTAACTTTTATAAATCCCTTTATACTGATCTCTTTTCACAGTACAGTTTATCCATCCTTCATCTAAGTCCGCGCCAATTGCTTTATAAAATTCAATCGATGGTTCGTTCCAGTCTAGTACTTGCCAAGTACAAAGTCGGCAGTTTTGTTCGTCTGCTTCCTTCAATATAGCATTCAACAATTTCCTGCCGTAGCCATTTCCTCTTTCTGACTCCGTTACCACTAAATCTTCCAAGTACATCACTTTCCCATTCCAAGTAGAATAGCGAAAATAATAAAGGGCAATACCTACAATTTCTTTTTCAGTTTCAGCCACAAATAGACCGTAAGCTGGGTTATCACCAAAACCATCTTTGATTAGCTCATCAACATCTACTACAACAGCCTCAGGTTCACGTTCGTAAACTGCCAACTCTTGGATTAATTCTAAAGTTCTCGGGATATCTTTCTCGGTTGCTTTTCTTATTGTTACGCTCATAGGTTAAAATTAACCGCAAAGTCGCTAAGGCGCAAAGAATGCTGTAAATAAATCAGCAATCTTCAATTTAAATAAGGAGTTATGCCGTCTCCATAGCTTTTTTCGATTTGCGGTATAAGAAACTGTTAAAAATATTTCTCTTGGCAAAGCGATAGGGTTTATCAGCATTCAAAAGCTTTTGATATACATTCTTATTCACTCCAAAATATTCATAAGTACTTCCATCTAAGAAGGAAACTTCAAGCAGTAAGCCTTTGTGTCTGAAATCTAGAATATTGGATTCAGTAGTGGTTTTGGTGTATTCTGCTAGATTTGCTTCTTTTGTTTCAGGAGATATACTGATGAGGAAATGATAACCGTCAATAATCTGCTGACTTTTGATTTCTGCTTCTTCTGCTTTAGGATCTCCAGCCTGAAATTTATCAGGATGCCATTCTTTTACTAGATTTCTGTAGGTTGATTTTAACTGCTTCAGGTCGATTGGGCCTTCTACATTAAATAATTTTTTGTATTCGTTAATACGCTTCATATAGGTAATTTCTCAATTGGAGCGCAAAGGTAGTTAATAATAGTTCATAAATAGCTGTTGATGAAAAATATAGCGCTAGAATCTAGTTTTCTATCTCAGCATTATTAACAGTACTTTTTGATGTACAATCGCATTGAAAAAGAGAGATGAACCATCTGCTAGGGGAGACTGAAAAACATTTTTTAAAATTCATTTGCAATCTGAATCATTTTCAAATAATCGTTAACAAGCTCTTGATTGATTTTTTTAGGATCAATTTTACTGAGGATCAATTTTAACCGTTGAATGGCAGCTATTCGATCTTCCAATTCATCATCATCTATGCAATTAATCAAATCTATGCAGGCATCATATTTTATGGCACTGCTTTTGGGCAGCAGCTCTACACCTGTCATTAAAGATTGTAAGCTCACTTTCTGTCCGTGGCTGTCTCGCAAGAAATTCGATAAGTCTAAGATAAGGTTTTCAAGTGAAGTGGTTTTGAAACTAGCCAAGTGCTCTTGAATAATGATGGAAGCCCTCTGCTTTGCAAAATCAGTATCAATGTCGGGCGGTTTATCAAAATAGCCAACCAGTAGACCCATCACCAAATGAAAAGGATTCAGTTTCACCTGTTCTTTATTATCAAATTTCATTTTTTCTTCTTCAGTCAGGAAATAAGGCAGACTGAAATCTTGCTGAGCATTTAAGCGAATCCCTATTTCAGAATTATGATTAAAATGCTTCCATATGACGGCATATTTTTCTGAACTCATGCGTATTTTCTTATTTCTTAAGGCTACATGAAATCATAGATTTCATGTGCTTTTTGGGTTTTGTATTCAACTTGCGGTGCAAAACTGCAATGTTTCATTTGCTTTAGCAAAATGAAGTATAGAAATAACATATATATAATAGCACTACATAGTTATTTTATTCATTTTAGCACTGGAAAAATCATTGGGCCTAATTAAGTTGAGAAAACGATTTGCCCTGAAATCTATCACTAAATCAAGCTGATTGAAAACAAGCAGCCCACTGTCATTTTTGATCATCCATAAATCAGTTAATCTCCAGTTTTACTTTATTTGTCTTTGGCTTTAGCATGATCCGCAGGCTCCATTTTCCCATAATGATAATCAGAATACACTTTAGTGAACTCCGCTCCAAAGAAGACAATCATTGCAGAATAGGAAGTCCATAACAAAATCAACACTACTGAACTGGCAGGCCCGTAGCCCGCTCCGGGATCAGCTGTACCAAAATAGAATCCCAAAGCAAATTCGCCTAAAACGAAGAGTAATGCGGTCATGAATGCCCCAATCCACACTGTACGCCATTGCACTTTTGCGTCTGGCAACACCTTTAGCAAAAGGGCAAATAGTAAAGTAATCACCCCAAGCGAAACCAGCACGTTTAAAATCTTAACAATAAAAAGTAAGGCCTCGGAGAAATATTGTTCTATCCAAGTTCCAAAAGCTGACAATAAAGAGGAAAGGAGTAAAAAAACCAACAACAAAAATCCGATTGATAAGATAACACCAAAAGAAAATAATCTTGTCCTGATGAACGGCCATACACCTGCCTTTTGTTTATCGCCTTCCACTTCCCAGATTTCATTAAAAGACCTTTGCAACTGTGCAAAAACAGTAGTAGCCCCTATCAAGATGGTACCAAAACCAATAATACTGGCAAAAGTAGAATCTTCCGTCTCCAGAGATCTTTTCAGCAAAGCTTGAACAGAATCTGCTGTATTTTCTCCTATGGCATCAGAGATTTGGCGGTGCAGTTCTCCACTAACTACTTCATCCCCGAAAATGTAGCCTGCAATAGTTATAGAAACTACCAGTAAACCCGGGAGGGCAAAAATAGAATAATAAGCTATAATTGGGCCTTGTCTAAAGGGCTCTTTCGATATCCACTTTTTAGCTGTTTCTTTAATTAATTTCCAGAATGTCTGTAGATTTTTAATACCCATTTACAATTATTTAATGAAAAATTTTATTGAACGTTAATCTTTATTATTGATTAAACTTCGGGTCTCAAAAAGAGATAACTAACTGTTTTACAATGGCATTAGAGAAAATGTATATCGAAATCAAAACAGTTACAATATATTACCAAAACCGAATTTTTCATAAATAGTTACAAATCTCTCCTATCAAATCATTTTTGACTTTATGAATTACAACTCGTTTGCTATTCTTTCAAACTGGCCTAAAGATAAAAAAACAGGTATTAGCCAGCCCAAGACTTCTAGAGCATTGTGGAATTGAAAAAATAAGAATTTCCAATGAAGTATGACAATTGATTTGTGATGAAAGCAATCTGAATGAACAGCACGTAAAAAATGATTTTTTGAAAGTTAAGAGCAACCTTTAACTTATGGTAGAAATTTTCAAGTGATGCCATAGGTGTAACAAAAATGTCACGGGACCAAACTACTTAAAAAAAAAGACCTGAAAAGTATTTTCTCAGGTCTCCTAATTGGCAATCTAGTCAATTTCAACTACATTTCCTCATCCATAGGAACCACCCCCATATTATACCAGGCAAAAGAATACTTATCCGCTATATCATCTATAATTTTATCCGTTGGTTTTCCAGCTCCATGTCCGGCATTGGTTTCAATTCTAATTAAAACAGGACTTTCACCGGCATGTTTTTCCTGCAATTCCGCAGCAAATTTGAATGAATGAGCCGGCACTACCCTATCGTCATGATCGGCTGTGGTAACCATAGTAGCTGGATATTTCACGCCTGCTTTCACATTGTGAACCGGAGAGTAGCCTTTCAAGTACTCAAACATTTCTTTGCTATCTTCTGAGGTTCCATAGTCATAAGCCCAGCCTGCGCCTGCCGTAAAAGTGTGATATCTTAACATATCCATTACCCCTACAGCCGGGAAGGCTACTTGCATTAAATCAGGACGCTGGGTTATAGTAGCCCCTACTAGTAAACCACCATTAGAACCACCGGAAATGGCCAGTTTATCAGAACTAGTATAGCCTTCGGCAATAAGATACTCAGCAGCTGCAATGAAATCGTCAAACACATTTTGCTTTTGCATTTTAGTACCGGCTTTGTGCCATTCTTCTCCATATTCTCCACCGCCTCTTAAGTTGGGCTGTGCGTAAATTCCGCCTTCTTCCAACCATACCAATCGGGCAACACTAAAACTTGGACGCAAACTCACATTGAATCCCCCATAAGCATAAAGCTCCGTTGGATTTTTACCATTTTTCTCCATTCCTTTTTTGTAGGTAATGAACATTGGGATTTTAGTGCCGTCCTTGCTTTCGTAAAATACTTGCTCGGTTTCGTAATCTTCTGGATTGAAATCTATTTCTGGTTTCCAATACAATTCAGAAGTTCCTTTTTCAATATCATATTCAAAAATGGCTGAAGGATAAGTGAAGGATGTAAAGCTGTAATATAGTTTTTCATCTTCCTTTTCAGCGCCAAAACCACCGGCAGAACCAAGGCCCGGTAATTCTACCTGACGAACTTTATTGCCTTCATAATCAAATTGATGGATTTCGGTCTTTACATCTACCATATAATTGGCAAAAATGTAACCACCTGCAGTGCTGACGTTCAATACATTTTCCGTTTCCGGGATGACATCTTTATAATTTTCGGTAGAAGGATCATTGGCATCCACCTCAACCAATCTTTTGTTGGGTGCATTCAAATTGGTTTCAATCAGTAATCTATCACCATCATTATCCAAAACTGAGTGTTCGCTCTCAAAACCTTCGGCAATCGGAACAATTGGATTACTCCAGTCTGATAAATCCTTCACGTATAATTCATTTCCGCTTGTACTCACAGAGGCAGAAATAAAGAGGAATTTTTCATCATCACTTACATATCCGCCAATGTAGCGTCTTGGGGTTTCGCTTCCGCCAAATATCAATTCATCTTCAGATTGAGGTGTGTTGAGTTTGTGATAATATAGTTTATGTTCCTGAGTTTTAGCTGAAAGCTCACTTCCTTCTGGTTTGTCATAACTGCTGTAGAAAAAACCTTCATTTCCTTTCCATGAAACACCACTAAATTTCACATTGCGAATAGTATCTTCCACAATGGATTTATCTTCCGCATTCATGACGATCACTTTTCTCCAATCAGAACCGCCTTCAGAAATGGAATAAGCCAAAAGGCTTCCATCTTTGGTAAAAAAAGTGCCTGCCAATGAAGTGGTAGCATCCTCAGAAAAGGTATTGGGATCAAGGAATACGCTTTCCGCACCATCTAAGCCTTTTTTTCGGTAAACTACCCATTGATTTTGCAAACCATCATTTTTGTAAGTGTAATAATAATCACCATGCTTTCTTGGGGCACTTTCCTTGGCATAATTCCAAAGTTCAGTTAAGCGCTCTTCAATTTTATCACGGAATGGAATATTATTCAAATAGCCGAAAGTGACTTCATTTTGTGCCTTTACCCATTCTGCTGTTTGCTCAGAGCGATCGTCCTCCAGCCAACGGTAAGGATCAGGCACATCTGTACCAAAATAAGTATCCACAGTATCTACTTTAGCTGTTTCAGGATAATCTTTTATCTCCATTTTCTGATTTTTTTCACCACTATTGCATGCAAAGAATGCCAAAGCAAGTGGAAAAGCCCATATTTTGTTCATAGTTATAGCATTAAAATTTCACCTAAAATAAGGGCTTTTGTGGAGAAAAGCATGTGATTTATAAAAACGGTGGATGTTGGGGATGGTGGGTTAAAATAGGAAGGTCCTTTTTATAGACAAAGCAGGCCTAATATGTAAGAATAAAAATCATGAATTGTAATTTTAATCTGGTATTTAAGAAAAGTAAGAGTCCATCATTTGAGTTTAGCTTAAATTTTAAAAGAAAAATTTTTAAAATTACTCGATATCTCTACTCCAAAAAAGGAATTTTACCTAGTCAGTATTTTAGTAGATACATATTGAGGCTATTCATTGTACGAAGGTCACTCAAAGCACTTTTAACTCCATAGAAATCAAACAAGCTCATTTTTCAAACCCGAAGCACCTTAATTCATTTAGCATGAATGTTAAATAGACGCCAGCTTTGGAACTGGCGCTCTATATTCTTACACAATGAATTTAATACGATTCTATTTTTTTGAACAACCAGCTTTGCTCGTGATTCGTGCCCTGATCCCAAGTTAATCTTAATTCATCATCAATGACTTCTGCCGAAGGGGCAATGATCCCAATAGATCCATAATCGTATTGAACATTTCTATTAGGATCTATTAAATCAATATACGAAAAATCAACAGTACCCAACTCTCCCTTATTACCTGCATGCGACCATTTCCCTGTATAGGCAAAATTCTCTTCAAAGTCTTTATACTTTTCCACACAAGCTTCTTGTGAGGCAGCGGAATCAACAATCTGATATTTCTTTTTGAAAGAGTTACGATAATCACCATTTTCCGAAAATTCTAGGAAGTAGTCATCGAAAGGAATTTGATATGATGTTTCTAAACTATTTCCGTCCTGACAGTCTATTGATACATCTACCCATTCACCTAGATCATTAATTGGAATCTCCTCATCAATATTAAAAAATACTTTGTCTAACTTCCATTTCCCGGTAATAGAGTTCGTACCTCCCCAATCTCTTACTTCAACACATATTTCTTTTTTTTGACTTACACCCTGATTGCTGTAAACTGCCAAATCAAAGCAAAAAGACCCCTTAGTTACTACCTCTTCAAAAACACCATCAATAATAACGTGCAATTGATTATCTACAGCTAAGTTGAAATGATTATCTACTTTATTTCCGTCTAAATCTTTTAACTGAATAAGAATCCCATTGACGGACTCAAAGGCGAAATTTAATTCTACTCTAAATCCAGTGTTTAAAAAACCGCTAATGGATTCACTAATCTCAAAATCAAAATTCTCAGTCGATGGAGGAATGTCTCCATTATTTATTTCAGCGTTTTTAATAAAAATTCCGGACTCAATATCAACTAAATTTATGGCTGGACCATTATCTTGCACTGGTCCTTCCCCTATCCTCTCCTCCTGGCATGAAATCAACATGAAAAGAAAACAAAACATTGCAATTGTGAATAAAGTATACTTAGCACTCATTTTCTATTATTTAGGTTATAAACTTATTAGAATAAAAGTAAATCAAGTTTCATGCCAAAGACAATAATGATCATCTGCAACGAGCGGTTTATTGCGACATTATCAAGGTTTAATTATAAAAGTGAAAAATTGATCTAGTAAAATGCCTAGGGAAAATATTTTACTTACAACGGATCGAAGATTTAAGTGTAATTCAAAATCCAGTAATCTCACACTTCACAATCGCCAGATTATCTCCATCTTTAAAATTTTCAATTTTTGATAGTAGTCTTTGGTTCAGCTCACTTTTTGATGAATTTGTAACTAGCGTTTTCCCAAAGTTTTCATTTTGTGCTTCTAAGCTTACAATAAAATAAATATCGTTACCATCCATGGCTACCGGTCTATATTGGTAGCCGATTTTTTCATCGGTTTTCAAACCGAAAACATCATTACTGATCTTATCAAAAACAGTTGATTCCCCTGTTTTAGTGTTGGTATAGAAATGAAAATTTTGCTCATTCTTCCTAACTGAAGCAAATAGTAGATTTTCTTCTAATAGAAAATTTCCTAGACCGTAGGCATATCCACTTTTGGCCATATCTTGGCTAAATTCTCTAACATCCTGATAAGAATTTTCAAACAATTCGGCCGGAATGTTATCTTGACCAAAATCAAGATATAAAGAATCTTTAACCGCATCTTCACCCAATTCATAAACGTACTGATTGTAAACCTGATAGAAACTGGATGGATTCTTGGAGAAATTTCTCGGCTCTATAAAAAGCATAAATCCTGCCTTTTGCTCATCAAAAGGAATATAGCTGGACTTTACCTTTCCTTCATTTTTATTCCAAATTTGCATTTGATAACCTGACTTTCCAGCATAGAAATTGCCACCGAAAAGGAAATAGTGCTCTCCATCTATACTAAGAAGGCTTGTCACTTGTTGTAATTTTTCATTTTGATATACAGAAAGTAACTCACCTTCCATATTATAGGTTAAAATTTTTCGTGACTGTCCATCGAGCAGCTCAATCTGCCCTTTCTTATTAATGAAAAAATTATTTAGCTTTTGATATTGATTGGACCCTTCTCCTTTAGCCGATATAATAAACTCTTTAGCTGTAAGCGTATTTTTAATGACAAGATAATCTAATCCCCAACCACAATGAAGCACTACATAATCATTATGAGTGGAAACTTTCATTAAATTATCCACCACCAAACTATCAGAAAAATAAATGACATCTTTCAACTTAAAATGATCGCTTACTTTTAAGGTTTGGGCTTTGTCTAAGTTGATTTTGATTGTTTCATCTTGTGATTTTTCTTTACTCTCATTGTTTGTACAAGAAATAAGAAATACACTAAAAATTGATAAAATAATAATACTACTCGCTAATTTCATAAAGAGATTTAATTTGGGTTGAATATAATTTTATTTCAATAATTTTTTTAATTCTTGCTCCTCCACTTCCAACAAGCCAACCTTGGGTAATCTTTTCGTCAAATCTCGCCAATTCGCGTCTTGCTTATAAATCTTTTGAAGCATTTTTACTGCCTGATCTGTTTTGCCGTCATTTGCTAAGGTGATAGCGGTCCAATATTATATTTCAAGGTTTTCCGGGAACTTTTTCCATGGCCGCATTATATTGGTTCATTGCTTCTTGCATTTTACCCTTTTCCACAAAATAATCGCCTTGGTTCATGTGCTCATAGGCTCTATAAACTTTCACCAATCTGTTTAATTCCAGACCTGGATTTTGATGATCATCTACTCTTAAATCCAATACTCTATCATTCCAAGGTTCATTTGAAGCTTCTGCTTTTACCACCAAAAGTGCAGCAGATTGCTTTCCTCTGATATCTCCGCCCTGAGCTTGTGCGGCATCCAATACTTTGACCATACGCTCTGCCAAAGCCAAATCACTGTGTTTTTTCCAAGCTACTTCCATGGCAGGAACCACGGTTTCGTTCAGCATCATATTGGCTTGTACTGAAAAGTTATCGCCATTGGCATGACCTGCTTCGTCTATACATTTCGCTCCTGTATGTGTGGCTACTCTTCCTTTGACATCTAAAATTGCGACTTGTCTGAAAGCTTTTCCATCGTCATTGTTCAACAAACTGTCCATTGCTTCTTGAGGACTTAATCCTGCTTTGAGCATGGCCAAGCCTCTTAAGCCAAATGATTTATTGGTGAAAGATTGTGTGGCCACAACCCCCACACCGGCTTCTCCCCAGGAAACAGCTGTTCCAACGCTGAACCAATGGCTCTGTACGGCTACTGCCATTTCACCAGTTTTAGCGTCTCTTGCTACTATGGAATAGGTATGGGCAAGAGGATCGTTTGGTCTATTAAGTTGAGCTAATGAATTGAAACTGAAAAAAGCAGAACTGCATCCTTAATAATGCGATAGCAACCAAAGTCACTTGTTTTTCAAAGCAGAACGCTTTTAATTGATTTAGACACTTACATTAAATGGACACCAGCTTTGGAACTGGCGCCATATTTTCTTTAATACTTTAGCTGATACTATTCTATTCTTTTGAAAACAAAGCTTGTCTCATAATTCGTGTCAAAGTTCCTAACTAACCTTAATTCATCATCAAAAACTCGAACTGAAGAAATGGTAAAAATAGATCCATAATCGTATTGAATACTACTTTCAGGATTTATTAAATCAATAAAAGAAAAATCAATAGTACCCAACTCTCCTTCTTTAGCTGCAAACGACCATTTACCCTTGTAGTAATAATTCTCCTCAGAGTCTGAATCTACGATCTGATAATCTTTTTTGAAGTAACGCAGATAATCTCCATTTTCCGAAAATTCAAAAAAATAATCAACCCAATCAATTGGAATCTGCTGATCATTGTGATCAAATGCTTTGTCAAATTTCCATATACCAATAATAGATGACGTACCTCCCCATTCTCTCACATCAACACGTATTTCTTTTTTTTGACTTACACCCTGACTGCTGTAAACTGCTATATCAAAACTAAAAGACCCCATCCTAACTACCTCATCAAAAACACCAAAAAATCTACTGCTGCCTTGATCATTTACAGCTAGGTCGAAATGATTATCTACTTTATTTCCATCTAAATCTTTAAATTGAATATAATATCCATTAATGGACTCAATTGAAGACACATCTCCTCTAAAGCCAGTATTTAAAAAACCACCTATAAAGCTAGTACTTGAAAAATCGGGTTTATGTGCAGATCCAATAACGGTAAAATTGAAATTCTTAGTCGCATTAGGAATATTTCCTTCATTTACTTCAGCGTTTTTAATAAATACTCCGGATTTAATAACATCTAGACTGATAGAGTTTTCGGTTACAACTTGATTATTGACTGGTTCTTTCTCTATCTTCTCCTCTTTGCAAGAAAGCAGGATAGCAAGACAAAAACAAACCGACAGGGTATATAAAGTGAACTTAACTCTCATTTCTTTTTATTTAGGTTATAAGCTTTTTACAATATAAGTAAATCAAGTTTCATGCCAAAGACAATAATGATCATCTGCAACGAGCGGTTTATTGCGACATTATCAAGGTTTAATTATAAAAGTGAAAAATTGATCTAGTAAAATGCCTAGGGAAAATATTTTACTTACAACGGATCGAAGATTTAAGTGTAATTCAAAATCCAGTAATCTCACACTTCACAATCGCCAGATTATCCCCCTCTTCAAAGTTTTGAATTCTGGATAGCAGTCTTTGGTTAAGATCACTTTTTGATGCGTTGCTCATTAACTCTTCATCTAAGTGTTCATTTTGCGCTTCCATACTGACGAGAAAATAAATATGATCACCATCCATGGCAACCGGTCTATATTGGTAGCCGATTTTTTCATCGGTTTTCAAACCGAAAACATCATTACTGATCTTATCAAAAACAGTTGATTCCCCTGTTTTAGTGTTGGTATAGAAATGAAAATTTTGCTCATTCTTCCTAACTGAAGCAAATAGTAGATTCTCTTCTAATAGAAAATTTCCTAGACCGTAGGCATATCCACTTTTGGCCATAGCCTGGCTAAATTCTCTAACATCCTGATATGAATTTTCAAACAATTCGGCCGGAATATTATGTTGACCAAAATCAAGATATAAAGAATCTTCTACCGCATCTTCACTCAATTCATAAACATGCTGATTGTAAACCTGATAGAAACTAGCTGGATTTTTGGAGAAATTTCTAGGCTCCATAAAGAGCATGAAACCCGCTTTTTGCTCATCAAAAGGAATATAGCTGGACTTTACCTTTCCTTCATTTTTATTCCAAATTTGCATTTGATAACCTGACTTTCCAGCATAGAAATTCCCCCCGTAAATGAAATAATCCTCACCATTTAGGCTTAAGAAACTGCCGGCATTTTGCAGTTTTTCATTTTGATATACTGACAGCAATTCACCTTTTAAATTATAGGTTAAGATTTTTCCTGCTTGTCCGTCTAGTAACTCAATCTGCCCTTTATGATTAATGAAGAAATCACTTAGCTTTTGATATTGATTGGGACCTTCCCCTTTTGCTGATATCGCTACCTCCGCTCCCGTTTTCATGTCCTTTATGAGGAGGTAATCTAAACCCCAACCGCAATGCAAGACCAATTTGTCGTTAACTACACTTGATTTTATTAGATGATCAACCACCAAACTATCAGAAAAATAAATGACATCTTTCAACTTAAAATGATCGCTTACTTTTAAGGTTTGGGCTTTGTCTAAATTGATCTTTATTGAGCGGCTGTCTAATTCTTCTGTTTTCTCGCTTTCTGCACAAGAAAAAACCAAAAGACTTAAAAAAGACCATAGTACAATGCTACTTATTAATTTCATAAAGGGCAGTTTATTTTGGTTGAAAACACTTTTACTTCAATAGTTTCTTCAATTCATTTTCGTCAACTTCCAACAAGCCAACCTTGGGCAATCTTTTAGTCAATTCTCGCCAATTAGCGTCTTGCTTATAAATCTTTTGAAGCATTTTTACTGCCTGATCTGTTTTGCCGTCATTTGCTAAGGTTATAGCCGTCCAATATTGCATTTCAAGGTTTTCCGGGAACATTTCCATGGCTGCATTATACTCATTCATGGCCTCTTGCATTTTTCCTTTTTCCACAAAATAATCGCCTTGGTTCATGTGCTCATAGGCTCTATAAACTTTCAAAAATCTGTTTAATTCCAGAACTGGATTTTGATGATCATCTACTCTTAGGTCTAATACTCGATCGTTCCATGGTTCATCAGAAGCCTTTGCTTTCACCACCAATAGGGCAGCAGATTGTTTGCCCCTGATATCTCCACCTTGTGCTTGTGCGGCATCCAATACTTTGACCATACGCTCTGCCAACGGCAAATCACTATTGGCTTTCCAGGCTTCTTCCATAGCAGGAACTACGGTATCATTCAGCATCATATTGGCTTGTACTGAAAAGTTATCGCCATTGGCATGACCGGCTTCGTCTATACATTTCGCTCCTGTATGTGTGGCTACTCTTCCTTTGACATCTAAAATCGCGACTTGTCTGAAAGCTTTTCCATCGTCATTGTTCAACAAACTGTCCATTGCTTCTTGTGGACTTAATCCTGCTTTTAGCATGGCCAAACCCCTTAAGCCAAATGATTTATTGGTAAAAGATTGTGTGGCCACAACCCCCACTCCAGCTTCTCCCCAGGAAACAGCTGTCCCAACGCTGAACCAATGACTTTGCACCGCTACTGCCATTTCACCAGTATTGGCATCTCTTGCTACTATGGAATAGGTATGGGCAAGAGGATCGCTAGGTCTATTGAGTTGAGCTAATGAATTGAAACTGAAAAAAGCAGCGCAAAGAATTATGAATAGTGGTCTCATGAGTTTTTATTTTTGATTGGATAGAAATTCTTTTATGAATCGATTATAATCTTCAGGGTTATCATTTAAGGTGGAATGACCGGATGCTGGCACGACTTCAAATCTCGAATTGGGCACTAAACTGTTAAAATAATTAATCGTTTCAGGTCTAGCTTCATCAAACTCTCCGGTTAAAAACAAAACTGGCACCTCAATTTCGGACAAGCTGGCTGTTCTATCAAAGTCTTTTAAAGTTCCCGTGCATCTAAATTCACTTGGGCCCCACATATAATTATAAATCACACTATTACCCGATATCTCAACCGTATCCATTGGATGAGATTTCTTTGATGTTCTCAATCCAAATTGACTCCAATAATAGGAGTTCGCTTTATCATATTCAGGAGTATTATATTCTCCAGTTCTATTTGCTTCTAGCACTATTTTCTGTAAACTATCAGGTAATTGAGTGACTAATGTATCAGCATCTGCTTCCCAACGCGGAGTTGAAATCAAAGGACTAGTGAGAATCAAACCTTCGATCCCTTCTGGGTGATGCATATAATATTCCACCGCCAAGGCGCCACCCCATGATTGCCCTAGCAAATAAAAATCTTCTAGCTTCAAATGATCTACAACCGCCTTCACTTGATTGACAAAATGATCAACCGTCATGAGCGTGGTATCATTATGATAATCTGACCTACCACTGCCTAACTGATCAAATAGAATTACTTTTCTATCTTCATTTTGAGGACTTAGTTTATAAAAATAACGATGCGTCCCTCCTGGTCCTCCGTGTAAAGTTAAAATCGGAATACCATCTCCATCCCCCATTACTTTATACCAGATATCACCTCCTTCTACTTGAATTTTACCTTCGTGAGCAGAAAGTTGATCCTTCGATTCTTTAGTTTGACAACTAATCAATAAAAAAAGTGACAACGCAGCTAAATAGATTTTCATGAAATAGTGATTTAATTAAATTTCAAATTAATAAATAAATCTTGAAGTATTTAGCTTTTCAAGTTAAGGCATAAAAAAACGCATGAAGCAGAGCTCCATGCGTTTTCTAATTCAATTAATCTATCTATAATTATTTCACAATGAAATTCGCACTTACAGCTTCTTTTGCTGTGTTCGCTTTCAAGATATACATTCCTTTTTCTAAAGTAGAAACATCAATGCTATTGACATCTTTTCCAGTATTGATTGATTTTACAAGAGCACCATTGCTACTGTAAATCTTAATACCTTTTGAAGAATCGATATTTCTGATATTTACATTTAGCTGACCTTGTACCGGATTTGGATACAAGCTAAAGTTTGCAATATTATCTTCTTTACCTAATAGCTCAGAATCGAAATCAGTCATAGCGTAGTTCGATGGACTATTCGTAATATTTACAGTATAGTCTTCTACTTCACCATAATTAAAGGTCTCACAAGGAGTGCCCTGAGCATTGTATTTCATCGTAACTCTCATTCTTGTATTTCCTGTCAAAGCAGTAGATGGAATATTCAATGTAGCGCTCAATAAGTTACTACTACTTGAAGAACCATTAACTAATCTTTCACCAGAACTGAAAGTACCATCCTGATTTAAGTCAATCCAAACACTCCAGTATTCAGTATAACTACTACCACTAAATCCGGCTTGAACATTCATAGAAGTCGATGTACCACGCTGAACATTTGCAACTTGGTTAGTGAAATCAGCATAACCGCCATTGTCACCACTGGTATTGTCAATTGATCCTAACACAATTCTTTGAATCCACTCATAACTAGAATCATCTCCACTTGAGTTACAATATGTTATTGCAACCGGAGCGTCTGTCGTGAATAGATCAGAAGAAGAATAGTTAGAATTACTGCTTGAGCAATTACTTCGTACTTGCCATTCATATTCCGTGTCTGCTGAAAGCCCACTTACACTTCTTGAATTAGAAGAAGCAGATAATGTAGACCATGTGCTAGTTCCGTTTTCTCTGATTCTAACGGTATAGTCATTGGCAACACTTTCAGAAGACCAGCTCAATGTAGCTGTATTTTCTCCAATGCTTGATACACTTAAGCTTGAAGGGACAGTACATACTTCAGGAGTACCTGTAGTGATATTTACGGTATAATCTTCTACCTCACCATAAGAGAAAGATTCACAAGAAGTAGGTACTCCATTGTATTTCATAGAAACTCTCATCGTTGTGTTTCCAGATAGGGCACTGGTAGGTACCGTAAAGCTTCCACTAACTGGAGTGTTTTGCGTTGCAGACTGCGTCCAAACTTGCTCTCCTGCATCTGTAAAATCGCCATCCTGGTTATAATCAATCCAAACACTATAGCCTTCACTGTAAACTGTTCCAGTCCATTCTGGAGTTACTGTGATTGTATTAGCATCTCCTTTACCTAAATCAGTAGACTGAGAAGTGAAATCTGCATACCCAGAACCAGCAGCTCCAGACGAATTATCTAAGCTCGCAAGCTGAACTCTTCCAATATACTCATCAGAAACATTGTTTCCGTTTGAATCACAATATACTAACTGTACCTCTGTAGTTGTAAAGCTTACACTTGAAGAATAATTAGAGTTACTTCCGTCAGAACACTTGCTTCTTACTTGTGCTTCATATTGCGTAGTAGAACTTAATCCAGATAGAGTAATAGAACTAGATGAAGTACTTTCAGTTGTCCAAGAAGAAGTTCCTGAAACTCTGTATCGCACATCATAGGTAGTACCTGTTACCGCATCCCAGCTTAAATCAACACTATTTGAACCTACGTTCGAAGGTGATAAGCTAGTTGGAGTAGTGGCATCACAAACAACTGGCGTCCCAGAAAGACCAGTTACTACTAATGAGAAATCTTGACTTCCACTTGCCAAAGATCCTTTGTGAGTTACTGTGATTGTATAAGAACCACTTGCATTATTGATATCAACTCTCTCGTATGGATCAACATTATTATCTCCTTTTGAATTGCTATTCACACCAGTTAATCTGTAAGGTGAATATGTAGTAGAATTTTTAGTAACTCTAATATCTAAATCATTCACTAATACTGGAGTGCTAAGGTTTGTAGTTCCTGTATTTGCAGTACCGCCTTGGTCAGTCCAAGAAATTGAAGCCAATAACGGGCTCGTTCCATCAGATTCAACCGTAACAGAATATGATTGACCATTATTCAAGGTCAATTCTTCTACTTTCGATATATCACCAGCACCGGTCATAGTTTCAGCTGCTCTTTTGGCATTCATTAAACCCCATCCCCAAACAGCATCCGGACCTGTGATTCCTGCATCATCAGCAGTATGTAAAACAACACCTTTAATTGTGGCTGCTCTCGCATAATTTCCAAATACATTGTTTGCATGTTCTTGCAAAACTAAAATTGAACCTGCAACATTAGGAGATGCCATTGATGTTCCTGTAATAGAGTTGTAAGCGGTATTACTGCTTTCATAAGTCGAGTAAACACCAGTTCCATTACCCGTAATATCAGGCTTGATTCTATAATCATCAGTTGGCCCTTCACTTGAAGAACTATTAATGTTAACCCCAATTAAATTTCCATTACTATCTACGTTAGCATCTTGCGCATTGGCAACAACCAAGTTATTCTTAGCAGTAGCATGTCCAGATAATTTGTCAAATGAGCTATTGCCACCTAATGGACTACCGTTTGAAGAGTTATCGTTTCCATCATTACCGCCTGCAACTACCATCATATAATAAGGAGAATTGTACATCAGATTGTCCCAATCTCTAGACTCAGCTATGTATGCACCAAAATACCAATCGGGTAATTGACTGGCTCTATATCCGTACGAGTGGTTGGAGACAAGCATTCCGTTAGAAGCTGCATTTGTAGCTTCCGAAAGATCACTATTCCAATCATAACCTATTGCATTTGCTTGTGGCGCCATTCCTTTTGCATTTGCTTGAACGCCAGATGCGATAATAGTACCTGTTACGTGCGCAGCATGAAAGTTCAATGTGCTAGATCCGTCACCTACTGAGAAACGATTAGAACCGCCAGGCCCATCGTATTCTTGGTGAGAAGCACGTGCTAAACCACCATCCCAAACGTGAGCAGTCATATTATCTCCATTTAGGTTTAAACCTAATCCGCCTCCTGAATTCAGGAAATTTGTTCTAGTGGATCGGGCTGCATCAGTATTATAAGTAATATAATAAATCGGCTCTCCTGTTGCAGTTACTTTTTGTAGTTCTGCATATCGACCATCGTCAAGATACATCTTTACTTCCCAGCCTTTTTGTTCAGCCATCGCGATAGCTTCTTCTTTTTCTTTTTGGGCTTTGGCTGAAAAATTTTGTTCGAGCTCCGTCAATACTTGTTTATTATATTGATTCGTGATTTTTGCTCTTTGTTGACTTGTCTGACCCATAGCAGTGCTCCCAATAAGGAAACATGCCAAAGCTATGAGGTTTAGTTTTGTAAAAATTGAATTCATTGTATTTAGGTTTAGTGAAAAATATGTCGAGTATTGGTTCGACTTTAAAAAAAATTATAATTATTCTAACACTTACTGTTCAACCAGCCATGTCATCTAAAGTGATAATCTTCTAAAAACATAATTTTAGGGTTAGACATACCATTTGAAATACATGTAAGTACATTGAATTTAAATGATATTTTTTGAGAAAGGTAAAGGACGTTTTTAAATAGCTCTTCAATATTATCCTTAAACATCTTAAAGTAGGTTTTGGTCAATTATGCGGTTAATTATCTTCATTTAACCACAATTATAAGAATTTTATTCTGAAAAAATAAATATAAAACAAATAAATATTTTGAAATGGAAACTGAAAACCCATGCACTTTTTATAAAATAAAGCTTAAAATCAACCTAAATGGAAATTCTACTAGATGTAATAAATTTATTTTATTTAAATATTTAATCAAGTTATTTTAACGGAAAAGTTATATTATAAGACAGAAAACTCAAGTAAACTAAACCATTATAAATTTGCACATTTCTAATATATTGTACTTCACACCTATTTAAACTGGCTATCCACGGTTACATATGATATAAAATGATTATTTTCCATTGTTCAAATAAATCTTACGCAACCTATGAAATTTCTCCTCCTATTAATTTTCAGCATATTCTTAATTTCTAATGAGGCTTTTAGCCAATATTATCCTGACCGAGAATGGGAAAGAAAATCTGCTAGTTCAATGAACATGAGCCAGCAATTACTAGATAGCGCTGTCAACATAGCAAGTCAAAATGAAAATTCTGTAGATAGGGATTCGCGAATTGCCATAATTGAAGCTTTTTCCAGAGAGCCTTATTTTGAAATCCTGGGCAAAACCAAAGAACGAGCTGGAACTGCCGGTTTAATTGTAAAAGAAGGGTATATTGTTGGGGAATGGGGAGACATAAACCGTGTTGATATGACATTTAGCGTTGCAAAGAGTTATTTATCTACTGTAGCTGGTTTGGCTTTGGATAAAAAACTGATTGACAATATTGAAGATAAAGTACATGAGTATGTATGGGATGGAACTTTCCAAGGGGACCACAATCAAAAAATCTCTTGGGACCACTTGCTGACTCAATCTTCTGATTGGTCAGGGCAACAATTTGGGCTTTATGACTGGGCAGACCGACCTCCTAAGACTGGTAATATCGATGACTGGAGAGCAAGAACTTTACATGAGCCTGGTACTCATTACAAATACAATGACGTTAGAGTAAATGTACTCGCATATGCACTCTTACAAGTCTGGAGAGAACCGCTCCCACACATTTTGAAAGAGCATATAATGGACCCTATTGGAGCCTCTTCAAGCTGGAGATGGTTAGGTTATCCTAATTCTTTTGTAAATGTTGATGGATTAAAAGTTCAGTCTGTTAGTGGTGGTGGACATTTCGGTGGCGGTATATTCATTAACACTTTAGATCATGCTCGCTTCGGATTACTTTTCATGAGAAATGGAAAATGGAATGACAAGCAGTTAATTTCGGAAAGCTGGGTCAAAAGCGTCCAAATATCATCACAGGCCAAGAATGATTATGGCTATCTCTGGTGGAACAACAGCCAAGAAAGTTGGGAAGGCGTATCCAAAGATGTATACTACGCTGCTGGTTTTGGAGGAAACTATATCATAATTGATGAAGAAAATGAATTGGTAATTATCACTCGTTGGATTGATAATTCCAAAATAGGTGATGTGGTTAGACTAGTTCAAAACTCAGTCAAATGAAAAATATTCCAATCATAGCGTTGATGGTCTTGATGCTACTCACGGTTTTCAGTGCAGTGGCTCAATCAGAATATCAGAATGGCTACATCGTGACTAATCAAAACGATACCATTTATGGCCAACTTCAGGATAGAAGTCCTGAGCCTTTTGGTAAAATATACAACAAAGTGAAAATGAAGGGCTATTGGGTGTTCAATAAAAAATATGGGCCTAAAGATATCGTTTTTTATCAAATTGGTGATCTATCTTATGAATCGCTATGGTATGATAGCTACACTGAATTATTTACTGTATTCCATAGCAGCGTTCCTGGTCAAGGAAAGAAAGTTTTTATGCGATTGGCTGTAAATGGTGAAGTAAAATTGTATTGGGATGAATATAGAGATCCAGACAGCGGATATAAATTGGAAATCCCGTTCCTTCGAAAAGCAAATTCCACTGAAATGGTTAGAGTGACACAGGGAATCTTCGGATTTAAGAAAAAGCGTTTGGCCAATCTTTTTTCGGACTGCTCTGAACTTGTAGAGAAAATGAATGATGGCTATTTTGAAATAGCTGAGGAGATGGCAGATTTTTATAATCAAGAATGTTATTGACTTTCAATAAAGTAGGTTGTTTTAAGCTATATTTTCAAATCAGAGAATTTCTTTTTTCCCTTTACAAAAAATTGATTAATTATTGATTTCTGTAAAATCTCAGGATGTAACTGTCCAAATGAGGTATTAGCTTCGTAGTCATTTTTCATTTTGCGAAAATCCTGATGGGCTTTTAAAATTGCATTTGCATTTGCTCTTTTTCCTTTAGCCACAAATTGAATAGCTGCCAATACATCCAAACGCTTTCTACGCTTTCTAATAGCATGGAATTCTTCCTTACTGAGATTCTTATATAACAATAGCCAATTATTTCTAAAATTTAAATAGGTCTTGAAAGGACTCTCCGCTTGTAAGGTTCCTCCTCCCACATGGTAAACAGTACTTTCTCCACAATAATATATTTCATAACCAAGATTTTTGGCTCGCCAACAAAAATCAATTTCCTCCATATGAGCAAAGAATTTGTCATCAAGGCCTCCTACTTCATGAAAGGTCTGAGCTTTCACAAACAAACATGCCCCAGTAGCCCAAAACACAGGGATAGTGTCATCATATTGACCTTGATCTTTTTCCTGATGTGAAAAAATCCTTCCTCTGCAAAATGGATATCCTAAAAAATCAATAAATCCTCCTGCCGCACCGGCATATTCAAAATATTCTTTCTGATGATATGACTTAATTTTAGGCTGACATGCCACTATATTTTCATTTTGCTTCATCAAACTTATGACTGGATCAATCCAATTGGGGGTAGTTTCCACATCAGAATTTAGTAATATATAGAAATCAGATTTGATTTCTTTTAAGGCATAATTATAACCTCCAGCGTAGCCTAAGTTTTCTGAAATCTTAATTAATCTTATATCAGGATGACTTTCTTGCAGGAAATTAATTGAGTCATCTGTTGAAGCATTGTCTGCAACAATTACTTCATAGGGATGGGAATTTTGTATAACAATCGGCAGGAATTTTTCTAGATAATCCCTGCCGTTAAAATTTAATATAACAACTGCTACGCTATCAGGCATTGAACATATTACCTAAATCCATTCCCGGTATGTTTGGGAGCGCACCATCTGTAGCTTTACGCATTTCTTCTTTTGCCAACACATCCACCTCTTCCATGGCTTTATTGACTGCAGCCACAGTTAAGTCCTGGATCATTTCCTTATCATTATCATTCACCAAAGAATCATCTATTTCAATACTTACTAACTGCTTTTTTCCGTTTACTTTGGCTTTAACCATCCCAGCACCGGCTTCTCCTTCTGCTGTAATGTGGACTAAATTTTCCTGAGCTTGCTTTACCTTGCCCTGTACTTCCTTAATTTGTCCCATCATTTTCATCATGTCAAACATATCTATCTTATTAAATTAAAAACACCACTTTTATAATACTCTTCTCCATATTCATCTTTTACACGCACAGTATAGGTGTAAGTTCCCTCAGGAGCAGGGCGTGTAGGCAGAAATCCATCCCAGCCGCTTCCTAATGTGTTACTTCGGAAAATCAAAGTCCCCCATCTATTGTAAATACTAAACTCTACTTCATCAATAAACTTACCCACCACAGTTATTTCCTCATTTAAGGCATCTCCATTAGGAGAGAAAGCCGAAGGGACAAAAAAACTTGACGGGATTTTATATCTCAGTAAATTAGAATACGCTATCAGCCCACTTTCCGAATGCGCTTCTACTTGGTAAAAAGCCAATTGATCAACACTTTGTGCTACGCTCTCACTGTAGAGGGTATCATTTCCAATACTATTTTCTTCGAGTAAGTTCATATTCTCATCATATTTCACTATAACATATTCGCTTAGACGTGAACTAAATCCAGTAAATGAATTCCAAGTAAAGTTAACGTCAGATGCATCTTGATTAAAGTTCAATAGAATGTTTTGGGCTGTGGTAACTACTGGAGAAATGCCCCCGCAACTATTTACATACGCCACTGAATAATAAAATTGCCTTTCTTCGAACCCAAACTCTTCATCTAAATATGAATTTCCGCTTGCCGAATCAATCCTAAAGAATTGATCATTAAGATTAAGCTTCTTATACACAATGAATCTATCAGGATCTAGGCCTTGCGGCACTTGCCAGCTTAATTCGAGTTCTGTATTTGATATTACATTGGTAGCAATTTGATCAATCGGGACTGTTATGTTTCGTTTAATAGCTGCCACTTCTTTGGGCAGAGACCTTTGCTCCAAACCGTTTGCATCGGTTGCTATAATCTGATATTCGTAAATTTGGCCACATAACACACTCTCATCAATGAAAGGTGAATTTCCAGTATACACTACTTCTCCATTTTTTAGCACCTGCGAATTTTCAAAGCTATTGCCATTCCATTCCACAATATTTCCTTGCAAATCAGCAATAGCAGAAAGTTGGATAGTACAAACTTCATTGGAAATCAACTGCTCTCCATCGCATTGGCTTGTAGCTACAATTCTGGCACAATAAAAATTTGCATTTAAATTTATACTCTGAAAAGTATAACTCCCAGTCCGTTGACCAGAAAAAGTAGTGACATTCTGGTAATTTCCACTTTCATTTTGCTTTAGTTGTAGCTGGTAACTTTGATTTTCATTTAACGAAAAATTGATTTCAAAACTGTTTTCTGATAAGATTTCAATACTGTTAATGTTGGCTTCGCTTTCGTTTTGATCAATTGGAACAAATGTCTTAGTAAAAATATTATTATTACAGTTATTATTTCCGCTATTATTAAATGAACCGGACACAGTCATGGTATATTCTTGAGTAGGATTTGAATACTGATAAGTGAATGGAAATGCGGTAATGAATAACTCCTGAGGAGAAGATCCATCTCCAAAATCTACCTTATAAAAATCAAAGCTTTCCTGCTGCTGATCTAGATCTAAAATCAGATCATCATTACAACTGGTTAATGATACAAAAGGAGTATTGGGTTCTATGATTTCTATGGTTATGCTGTCATAAACTTGAGTATTCGATAATTGCCTTAGAAATAATATACTATAAGTACCTGCATCCTGATAGGTAAAGCGGAAATCCTCCGCAGTTTGAGCCGGATTTCCGAAGCACTCGTTGTTTGAACCTATATTGGATAAATCAGCATCGAAACAAATAAAAGGTGTTCCAGTCGCATTGACAGGGGTCACTTCAATTTGAGTAGATTCACACCCTTTAAGGTAGTTTACTGTAAATAAACCGTTCTCACTACTAAAACTTCCTTGCGCCAACAATGAGATTGAATTAAAAACCAGAAAAGAAATAAATAGTAATATCCTCAAGCCAAATTATTTTTAATAAAACGAACTGCTTTTACAATATCATGATGCAAAATTCGGTCGTCCTCTATTAACGATACCTCTAGCCTAAAATTACGAATTATTTCTTCTAAATGTGAGCTTGTCTTTAACGGTCTTCTAAATTTTATTGCCTGCGATGCATTTATCAATTCAATAGCTAAAACTTGGTAGGTATTTTCCACCACTTTATAAAGCTTAGTAGCAGCATTTGCTCCCATACTCACGTGATCTTCCTGACCATTTGAGGAAACTATGCTGTCCACCGAGGCGGGAGTACATAACTGTTTGCTTTGACTCACCAAACTTGCTGCACTATACTGTGGAATCATCAAACCAGAATTTAAGCCAGGATTCATCACAAGAAAATCAGGCAGACCTCGGCTTCCTGAAATTAATTGGTACGTTCTTCTTTCGGAAATACTTCCCAGTTCAGCTAAGGCAATCGCTAAAAAGTCCAATGAAAGTGCCAACGGCTGACCATGGAAATTACCTCCTGAGATAATTTCACCTTCTTCTGGAAATATATTGGGATTATCCGTAACGCCAGCCAATTCTTTTCCTATGATTTTTCGAACATAATCAATAGCATCATAACTTGCCCCGTGTACTTGAGGAATACAGCGGAAACTGTATGGATCTTGCACATGGACTTTACTTTGATTGATGATTTCGCTACCATTGAGCAGTTCCAAAATTTTCTTGGCCACTATTTTTTGGCCATCCTGGTTCCTAATCAAGTGAATTTTGGAATCAAAGGGCTCGGGACGACCATCAAAAGCATCTAATGATAAGGCACTTATTGTATTTGCCCAATTCAAAATATCTTCAGAAGCTAAGACTGCATGAACACCAAAAGCATTCATGAACTGTGTTCCGTTTAATAAAGCTAAACCTTCCTTTGCTTTCAGATGTATGGGCTCCCATTGCATTTTTGCCATCAAAGCTTCCCCACTAATTTTTTCATTTTTGAAATGGACTTCTCCCTTACCTATAAGAGGTAATGATAAATGAGCCAAAGGAGCTAAATCTCCTGACGCACCCAAAGAACCTGATTCATAAATTACTGGAACAATATCCGCATTAAAGAACTCCACCAATCGTTGAACCGTTTCTAACTGAACTCCGCTATGACCGTAAGCCAAAGACTGGATTTTTAGCAAAAGCATGAGCTTTACAATGCGTTTATCAATCTCGGGCCCGGTGCCACAAGCATGTGACATCACCAAATTAGACTGTAATTGCTCTAAATCAGCTTTGGAGATATTTCGGCTATAAAGCGAGCCAAAGCCGGTATTTATCCCGTAAATAGGAGCTTCGGAAGACTGAATATGTTCGTCTAAAAATTTCCGACAATTAATTATTGCGTTCACGGCCTTTTCTGCCAGTTTCAGCTTTTTATTATCTGCTAAAATAATTCTTATCTCCGCTAGGGTAAGATCGTGCTCGCCAAGTACAAAAAAATCACTCATATCCTAAAAATCGTTTTAAAATGCTTTCTGCATTCATACTTTCTTGCGTCCCTTCTTTCATATTCTTGAAAGTTAAATCGCCTGTTTTCATTTCCTCGGAGCCTACCAAAATCACAAATGGAATTTGCTTATCATTCGCATACTTCATCTGCTTTTTCAACTTTATCGGCTCTGGATAAAGTTCTGCTCTTATATTGGCAGTTCTTAATCTATGCAATACTTTCAAGCAGTATTTCCAGCTTTCTTCATCAAAACTCACCATCAATACTTCGGTACTGCTTTCTGCATTATCCGGATATAATTCGAGCTCTTCCAAAACATCATATATCCGATCAACACCAAAAGAAATCCCAACACCGGAAACGTCTGGTAAACCAAATGTATCCGTCAGCCCGTCATATCGTCCTCCACCACAAATACTGCCCATTTGCACATTTTTGGGTTTCACTTCAAAAATAGCTCCTGTATAATATGAAAGTCCACGAGCCAAGGTAACATCCAATTCCAACTGAGGCACATTTGCTCCGAACGAATCAAGAATATCAAATACATCAGTCAGTTCACTAATGCCTTTCTGACCCATTTCCGATTTCTTCAAGAATCCCTTTAAGAAATTCAATTGTTCTTTATTATCTCCGCTTAAAGCAAATAATGGCGACAAAGTATCGATAGCAGATTGCTCAAAACCTCTTTCTATGAGCTCTTCTTTAACTTTCTCCTCTCCTATCTTATCTAACTTATCAATAGCCACAGCGAAATCAGTTTCTTTACCTTCTGCGCCCATTACCTCTACTATTCCTGATAAAATTTTGCGATTATTGATTTTGATAGCGTAATCCAAACTATTAGCCTTTTTAGCTTGCAAACTTTTGAAAACCTCCTGGATCATCAAGACTATTTCTGCTTCGCAAAGCATTGAGTTTGTGCCAATGGCATCCGCATCACATTGATAAAATTCTCTGTATCTTCCTCTTTGCGGACGATCAGCTCTCCAAACCGGTTGAATTTGATATCGCTTGAAGGGAAAAGTCAAATTATGTTGGTTCATTACCACAAATCGTGCGAATGGTACGGTAAGGTCGTATCGAAGACCCTTTTCCGAAATTTTAGGCTGGAGAGATTTTGAATCAAATCGGTCCTCCTCTTCAGTTTTAGAAAGGAAATCTCCTGAATTCAATATTTTAAAAAGCAATTGATCTCCTTCATCTCCGTATTTCCCTTGCAATACACTTAGATTTTCCATTGCAGGTGTTTCTATGGGTGCATAACCGTATTTTTGATAGACCTTTTTTATGGTATTTAAAATGAAATGTCTCTTAGCCATTTCAGCAGGTCCAAAATCACGAGTACCTTTAGGGATAGAAGGTTTCTGTTTGCTCATTTTTTACTATTTATTTTTAGACAAATCTACAAAATTTTGCGAGAACTAGATCGGCAAATTAGGAGGTTTAGCTGTTGATAAGTAAGATGAAAAGAGAAGGGCGTATACTTGGTATTTCTAGTCAGACTGATCAGAAGCAAGTTGAAGTAGCACCCATATCCTGCAAACTCTCGATTTCGTTTAATTCAATAATTCTCAAATAATCAACTACTTCAATACTCGACTCTGGTGTCTAGTTTCTAGTTTCTAGATTCTAGCTTCTTATTTAAAACAAACTAAAAGTTCTCAACTGCTCAATAAAATGCATAATAACTCCGGGCCAGATTGCAATCGTAATTAGTACCCCATACAGTGCACCAAATAAGTGAGCATCATGATTCACATTATCCCCTTGTCTTTTACCTTGATAATAAGAATAAATCACATAAATGGCTCCAAAAATAAAGCCCGGCAAACATAACAATCCATACAAACATAAATCTGTCATTGGGTTAAATAAAATACTACTAAAAACTACTGCAGAAACAGCACCCGATGCTCCCAGCGCATTATAATTCGGATTTTCTTTATGTTTTAAAAGGCTTGGAATATCCGAAACTACTATTGCAGATAGATAAAGTGCCACATATAGGAAAGTGCCATAATTCGTCAATTGATTAAAATAGTACTCCACCGCATCTCCAAAGAAATACAGCGTAAGCATATTAAAAATTAAATGCACATAATCAGCATGTAAAAAGCCCGAAGTGATCATCCTGTAATATTGCTTTCTATACACAATTTGATAAGGATTGAACATCCAAGCATACATTCGGGATGGATTACTGAAGGCTGGAATGCTAACTATACAAGTGACGATAATGATAATTAAAGTAGTACTCATTACTGTTCTCTGTTAATAAGGTAATTGAAGAAATCTTTAATGACGAGCTTCTTCTCTGAAGGCACATCTAAGTCATCCAAATTTTTAAATGCCTTTTCAAAATACTGATTCATTTTAGTTTCTGTTAGCTGCTTGATGCTGAGTTTATCATAAATCGCCTTCACAGCGTTTACTTTTTCACTACTATCAAAATCCTTCGCTCTTAACCATTGATTAAGCTCGTTAGAATTTTCTCCGCTAGCTAATTCCTTTGCTTTGATTAATAGATAAGTCTTTTTATTGGCGATGATATCTCCACCTACTTGCTTTCCAAATTTCTCCTGATCAGCATAAACATCAAGCAAATCATCCATCAACTGAAATCCAATACCAGCATTAACTCCCATTTGATACAGCAATGCATGATCAGCTTCATTATCCATTGCAAAGATCCCTCCAAACTCAAGACTAAAACCCAACAGAACAGCAGTTTTCAAACGGATCATTTCTAAATACTCATCTTCATGCACTTGCTCCTGATCTTCAAAATTCATGTCAATTTGTTGCCCCTCGCAAACTTCAATTGCACATTGGTTGAATTTTTCCAGGACCTCTGTGAGTTTCTCATTCGGAACATATTGAATGAATTGCTGATAAGCTTTAACCAGCATTACATCACCTGAAAGTATAGCAACAGGCTCGTTCCACTTTTTATGCACCGTATCTTGACCTCTTCTTAAAGGCGCCTTATCCATGATATCGTCATGCATTAAAGTGAAATTATGGAAGATCTCTACAGCTAAAGAAGCTGGTATAACTTTTTCAATTTCGTCTTGATAAAGCTGGTAGGCTAACAAACTTAAAAGCGGACGCATTCTCTTTCCTCCGAGAGCCATAATGTAACGAATGGGCTCATACAGTTCTTGAGGCTTGCTTCCAAAGTTCTCTCTTTCTATGGCAGAGTTTATAGAAACTATATAGTCTTTGATCGATGGATTCATCTAATAAATTAAATTTAAAGCCTAAAGATATAGGAATAATAAGGGATATAAAAAGTTAATTTTACGTACGGAAATAATTAAGAGTGCTTGGAATTATTATAGAAAAAATTGATAATTCCATTTGAAATATCAATCGAAACTTTTACACCTGCAATTGTTATTCAAAATTTTCAAACTTACCTTTGCAGTTCGAAAGAAAGTAAAGGTTTAGTCATTAGATAAAAGCATTGATATATCAAACCTAATACACTTTTTAAGTGTCTTATGTACTTAACAAAAAACAATAAAAAGTTTATTGAAAAAATTAATTCGTATACGAACAACATCACTAGTATATGATCGTATTGAAAGGAAATAAGTATTTAAAATCAAATAATAAATTTTAACAATAATTAAATATTAGAATATGTCTTTAGTAGGAAAAAAAGCACCAGCATTTAAATCAGGAGCAGTTATTAATGGAGAAGAAATCGTAGAAGATTTTTCTTTAGAGCAGTACATCGGTCAAAAAGATGTGATGTTCTTCTTTTATCCTAAAGATTTCACTTTCGTATGCCCAACAGAGATATTGGCGTTCCAAGAGAAATTAGCTGAGTTCGAAAAAAGAGGTGTGGCGGTAATCGGTGCATCTACTGACACTGAAGAAACCCACTTAGCTTGGTTATTGACTCCGCAAGAAAACGGTGGAATCGAAGGTGTTACTTATCCATTAGTTGCAGATGCTTCTAAAACTATTGCCAATAATTTTGGCGTTTTAGCTGGTGACTGGAACTATAATGAAGAAGGTGATTTAATCTTCGAAGGAACTCCTGTAGCTTATAGAGGAACTTTCTTGATTGATAAAGAAGGAATTGTTCGTCATGAAACTATCAATGACCTTCCATTAGGTAGAAATATCGATGAGATGTTAAGAGTTGTTGATGCATGGCAACATGTTGAGAAGTTTGGAGAGGTTTGTCCTGCAAACTGGGAAGAAGGAAAAGAAGCGATGGAAGAATCAAGAGAAAGCGTTTCTTCTTACTTAGCTAAAAACAAGAAATAGTTTTTGTATAATTAAAGTCAAAATCCTGCTCGGGCAACTGAGCAGGATTTTTTTTATTCTTAGCTATTGGCCTTATAGGAAAATATTTTTATAAAGGCGGTCTGACTACCGTCTGAGCTCGTCAATAATAATAAGCGCTAAAAATCAGGGATATATCATAATTGATTAACTGATATAAAAGGAAAGTTCTTTTGAACTTTCCTTTCTTTAATTCGGGCTACTATAAGAAGAAGGAATTAAACGGTTTGATAACCTTCACATCGCTGTCCAAATTTCTAACTAGCACCTTAAAGCTTATTCATCTCCTCTTTCACAAAATTCATCAATTCACTGATATTCTTTTTACTGAAATCAAATTTGATATCCGCAGCTTCGTAAACTTCAGGGATTGAACGGGTATAACCCATTTTCAGTGCTTTCATATAGGAATCTAATCCCTTTTCAGGATTCTCTTTGTAGTTTTTCCATACAGCCACGGCACCTAATTGCGCCATACCATATTCTATGTAATAAAATGGGACTTCATAGAGATGCAGTTGCTTCTGCCACATATTATCTCTGAATTTTTCCAAGCCTGACCAATCAGTGATGGAATCTGAAAAATCATCTAGAATATCATTCCAGGCTTTAGTTCTCTGTTCCACAGTATGATCAGAATGTTCGTAAATCCAGTGTTGAAATTTATCGATAGTAGCCACCCAAGGAAGGGTCTCTATAATTCCTTCCAGATGTTCTGTTTTAGCTCTTTTTAAGTCCTCTTCATTATCGAAAAACGTATCCCAATAATCTAAGGTGATTAATTCCATACTCATGGACGCCAACTCAGCCACTTCAGAAGGTGGATTTTTGAAATCATTCAATTCCAAGTCATTCATTAAAAAAGAATGAACTGCATGACCGCCTTCGTGTAGAAGGGTCACCATATCTCGTAATGTAGAAGTAGCGTTCATGAATATAAATGGCACACCAGTTTCTGAGAGCGGATAATTATAACCTCCGGGTGATTTCCCTTTTCTAGAATCTAGGTCAAGATGCTTCATCTCAACCATTTTAGTAAGGCAATCTCCCAAAAAAGGATCCAATTGGTTGAATACCTTGATTGTTTTCTCTGTAAGATCATCAGCTCCTTTAAAAGGTGCCAATGCTTCTTTTCCAGATATATTAACCGCTTTATCCCACGGTCGCAATTTATCAATATCAAGCTTTTCTTTTCGTTCTCTGGCAATTTCATCTAAAAGTGGAACCACTTCAGACTTCACCGAATCATGGAAATCAAAGCAATCTTGTGGAGTGTAATCAAATCGCCCCATGGAAGCGAACATATAATCACGAAAGTTGTCAAAGCCAGCATTTATCGCCACTTCGGTTCTCAATTTCACTAGTTCATTGAACAGATCATCCAGCTTCTCTTTATCGTCTAATCTTCTTGATGAAATCTTTTGGTAGATCTCTTCTCTTAATTTCCTATCAGTTGATTGTAACTTTACTGCTGCTTGTTGAAGGGTTAATTCCTTTCCTTCATGCTCAATATCCATCGCCCCAGAAATAGCACCATATTGTTGTGAAAGGCTGGAAATTTCAGTTTCTAAGGGAATATTTTCCTCCCTGAATATTCTCACATCTTTCTCCATCTCTCTGATCATGATGTCAAAGCCTTCTTTTTCCTTAACAGCTGATAAATGGGGAGATGCCAATGCTTTCCTATTCAATTTATCGCTATAAGGAGCAATATGAGGTTGAATATTTCTTACGAAATCTTCAAAAGAAGCCGCTAACTTTTCATCGGTAGTATCGCAAGTCATTTTGATATAGCGCCAAGCCATATCTTCTGATACCACAGCTTCTAACTCGCTGAGGTCAGCAAACCATTTTTTCAGATCTGCATCCGAATCAATGTCTTGATCCAATAATTTTTCAAAATATGGTTTTAGCGTTTCCCAATCTTTTACTTTAAAATCCTTGGGTAAAAATTGTCTTTCTTTTATCTCAAAATCCATAATTTCCAATCGATTAAATAAAAAAAGAGGACATATCGCCCTCTTTCTGTTTTACTGGTTTATTCTCTTAATGTTTTATCCTATTTCAATTTTTACATCAGCTGAAGTCGGATGGCCAACACAATTCAACACAAATCCTTCCTCTTTTTCTGCATCTGACAAACCTTCATCTTCTTCCATTCGGACAGTTCCCGATAATAGCTTACCTCTACATGCTGTGCATAATCCGCTTTGGCATGAGAAAGGTAAATCGATATCCATATCTAATGCAGTTTCCAAGATAGTTTTATCAGCTGGAACTGGAAATTTATATTCCTCTCCATCGAACAGAATAGTTACTTCATACTCATCACCTTGAGTTTCTTCGCTAACTGTCTTTTCCGCTTTATCGATAGTTCCTTGTACGAAGCTCTCTTTGTAAACATTGGATTTATCAATACCAAAAATGTCTAAATGTTGCTCTACATTCTTCATCATCCCTTCCGGACCACACATTAGGTATTGTGTCTGATCCTTACCCCAGTTTGGAATTCTATCTAAGATTTTTTTCAGCATCTCTTCATTCAGCAAACCGGATTCACCTTGCCAATTAATTGGGGCATCATCCAGTACATGAATCACATGCATTCTGCCTTCATATTCATCTTCTAACTTATCGAACTCTTGTTTGAAGATTACTGACTCTAAATTTCTATTAGCATAGATCAAAGAAATAATACTATCTGGCTCAGCATGCAGAACTGATTTTGAAATTCCCATCATAGGAGTTATTCCACTACCTCCGGCAAACATGATCAGATGTCGCTTTTTATTAGCATCCACCTCAGTCGTGAAATTACCCATTGGTTCCAATACCTGAAGTTTATCGCCAGCCTTTAAATTGCTATTTAAATGATTGGACATCTTTCCATTTTCGACTCTTTTCACAGTAACGGCTGGGTATTCATCTACCAATGGAGAGGTGCAAAGAGAATAAGCTCTTCTTACGCTCTCACCATCAATATCAGTGATTAGCGTTAGGAATTGCCCCGCTGTATATGAAATTTCCCATTCAGGCTTTTCAAACTCTATTACAATCGCATCTGCCGTTGCATTGATGACTTGACGAACTGTTAACTCCTTGTATCGATTAGATTTCTTTTTCTCTTTATCTTCTTTCTTTTTGAAAAAATTAAATGCCATGCTTCTTTAGTTTTATATGAGTAAACTCAATGTTTCTATAATAGTTAAGCAAAATTAACAAGCTTTGACAATTTTCGCTCATTAATTCGAAAAATGCTTACAATTTCAATTCATTTAATAAACTTTCCTTGTAAATAGATAGTTACAAAAAGAAAAATAAAATTATGGCAAGACCCAATATAAAACTTATAAAAGCGATTAGAACTGCTGCTAAGAAAATTCAAGAGGGAACTCATTACCAATGGGGCCATATGGGCGGTTGTAATTGTGGACATTTAGCTCAAGAACTCACTCCCTACAGCAAAAGAGAAATCCATGAATATGCCATGAGAAAATCAGGTGATTGGACAGATCAAGTAGAGGATTATTGTAGCATTAGCTCCATGCCAATGGACGAAATCATATCCAGTATGATGGATTCCGGACTGGAAAGAAACGATATGATTGATCTGGAACGACTGAAGAATCAGGAAGTGAGAAGGTTTATGGGGGAAAGAGGAATAAAATTACACCATAATAGCAAAGAAGATGTGGTGGATTATATGAAAGCTTGGGCAGATTTATTGGAAGAAAAATTGTTAGCTGATATCCAGTTGCCTGAGAATATAGAGAATTATGAAGCAATTGACAGTTGATAAAATAAATAACAAAAAAAAGGTCTGAAATTTCGGACCTTTTTTTATTACTGTTCATTCCCGCGAAGGTGGGGATCTTGTCCCATTGAAAATCGGTTTCAATTTATAATGTCTGCCTTCAGAGCTGATATTATAATCAGATATTAAAATCATTTCTCATAAACCACACGACCATCAAAAATAGTCATAGCAACATTGGTATCTAGGATTTCATTCTCAGGAACAGTCATAATATCCTTATCAAAAATAGTGAAATCGGCTAGTTTGCCCACTTCTATTGATCCTTTAATTTCCTCCTCAAAAGCACCATAAGCCGCATCTAACGTATAAGACCTTAATGCTTGTTCCCTAGTCATTTTTTGTTCTGGTTCGTATCCACCTTCAGGAGTTCCTTCTAAAGTTTTACGACTCACACTTGCGTAAAATGAAGCTAAAGGATCAATAGGTTCAACAGGCACATCAGTTCCATTAACAATCGGAACTCCTGATTGTAATAATGCTTGCCACATATAAGCGCCCTCTTTAATTCTCTTTTCTCCTAATCTGTCAATCGCCCAAGGACGGTCGGAAGACATATGAACAGCTTGCATAGCAGGAATAACACCTAATTCAGCAAATCTTGGTATATCATCGGGATGTAAATGCTGGGCATGCTCAATTCTGAATCGGTGGTTCTCAGTTTGATCAGCATTTTCTTTCATAGCTTTTTCATATCTGTCTAAAATTTCCTGATTGGCCCTATCTCCAATAGCATGAGAACAAACTTGAAAGCCATTTTGCAAGCCTTTGTTAGAAGTAGTGTAAACAAATTCCATTGGTAAAGTCTCATGCCCAAAGTGACCAGGTTGGTCGGTATATTCTTTCAAAAGCCATGCCCCTCTTGATCCTAAAGCGCCATCGCAATTTAATTTAATGGAGCGAATGGTTAATAGATGAGCACTATCCACTTCTATCCCCTTCTTATACCATTCTTCTAAGAGCTCCTTATCCCAACCTGTGAGCATGGCATACATTCTCACATCCAATTTACCTTCGGCTTTCATATCGCGGTAAAGCTGAATATTTTCTCTACCAATACCTGCATCATGAAAACTGGTAATCCCATTTCTATGGCTAGCTTTTACTGCTAATTCAAAAGCTTTTCGATCTTTATCCGGTGTGCTTTCAGGAATATGCTGGGTAATTAAGGTCATCGCCCTTTCATTGAAAACGCCAGTTGGGTTACCTTTACCATCTCTAAAAATCTCCCCACCTTCGACATCCAGATTAGCCATACTCTCTTTAGATAAAGGTAATACGCCTGCAATTTGCATGGCCTTTTCATTAGCCATACCTGCATGACCGCTCGCATGACGTAAATAAACTGGATTATTGGGTGAAACTTCACTTATCGCATGATGCAATGGAAAACCATTAATAGTATTATCCGGCATTTTATTCCATTTGCTTTGATGCCAACCTCTGCCTGTAATCCATTGGCCCGGTTCTGCCGCATCAACAGCTTCTTTCACTTTTTGGATCACTTCATCATAACTTTTTGTCTGAAGTAAATCCACATTTAATTCATTGTAACCTAAGCCCATAAAATGACCGTGCCCTTCAATAAAGCCTGGAGTCATAGTTTTCCCCTTGAGGTCAATCTGCTGAGTTTTTTCTGTTATATATTTTTCAGCTTCAGCCTCACTTCCTGCAAATAGTATTTTATTGTCTTTGACTGCGACCGCTTCCACAGTAGGTTGATTATCATTAACTGTATAAATGGTTCCTCCTTTTATGATGAGCTCGGCTGATTCTTGCTGATTTTGGCAACTCAAAAAGCTGAAAATTGCCAATATTGATAGTATAGTTTTTATTTTCATTATGGTATAATTAAAATTTTGATTGAAAGTAATTTTAAAATCACAGATAAACAATAAAGTTTATTTGAATGGAAAAGCTTGACACCACAATATCAAGCTTTTACTCAGTCTAAGATAAGCACCATGCTGCGGATATGGTTAAAGCACTATTTTCTCAATACTTGAGCAGCTTCTTTTGCAAAATAGCTTAATATCACATCTGCACCTGCTCTTTTGATACTCAATAAACTTTCCATCATTGCGGCTTCTCCATCTAGCCAGCCTTTCTCAGCAGCTGCTTTAATAAGACTGTATTCGCCACTTACATTATAGGCAGCTATTGGTAATTCATTGTTCTCTTTCAGCAAGTGAATCACATCCAAATAGGCTAAGGCGGGTTTAACCATTAAAAAATCTGCTCCTTCTTGCGCATCTAACTCAGCTTCAATTAAAGCTTCATATTTATTAGCCGGATTCATTTGGTAGGTTTTTTTATCACCAGATTTCGGTGCAGAGTCCAAGGCATCACGGAAGGGACCGTAAAAAGCAGATGCATATTTAGCACAATAACTCATAATGGACGTATTTTCAAAACCATTTTCATCTAAGACATCTCTAATATATTCTACCCTGCCATCCATCATATCAGATGGACCAATTATATCAATTCCTGTTGCGGCTTGTGCCAAAGCCATGTCTGCCAAAACATCCAGCGTTTCATCATTGAGAATATTGCCATTTTCGTCCACTATGCCATCATGCCCATCACTGCTGTATGGGTCCATGGCTACATCTGTCATAATGCAAGCCTCTGGAAAACTAGACTTAATTTCTTTTAAAGCTTTCAAGTAGAAAAAGTTCTCATCAGCACTTTTAGTTGCCATTTTATCCTTATGTTTTTCTTCAACCACAGGAAAGACGTCAAATGATTTAATTCCCAGCTTTAGACAGGCTTCTATTTCTTTCAGCATCAAGTCAATTGAAAAACGATAAATCCCGGGCATACTATCGACCTCCACTTTTCTCTTTTGGCCTTCTAATAAAAACAAAGGGAAGATAAAATCTTTGGTAGTGAGGGTCGTTTCTTCGACCATTTCACGAATGGCTTTTGATTTACGGTTTCTTCTTGGTCTTATTAACATAAAATGTTCTTTTTGATCATTCAAATTTAAACTTTTATCAGATGGAAAATCGAATGTGAACTAAAAAATCGTGCATAAAAACTCAATTATAATTAATTAATATAATAAAAATCATTCTTCCTGGCTACATAGTATTTCTGTTTACCGAATTACCTTCTAAATTTGCGGTAGGTTTAAAATTAAAGAAATGCGTCCTGTAATTTTCATCATCGCCACCTTGTTTTTTAGCTCTTGCGATCATTTTTCAAGCAAAAAATCTCTCAGTTCGGCTGAAAAGCTATCCTTGCAATTAGGCAATGCTACTTTATGGTTTCAACAATCTGCCGAAATGGAGTTATCCTTTCTACAGGCATACGATAAAGGGAAAATGTTACTGAAAATGAAAATGGACACCTTAACCACTTCGGCTTTCCCTCCCGCAGTTGTACTTGATTTAGATGAAACTGTTCTGGATAACAGTCCTTTTGAGGCAAGATTATTTTTAGAAGGAGAAAATTACAGTTCAGAAAGTTGGGGAAAATGGTGCACAGAGGCCAAGGCTGAGGCGCTGCCTGGGGCCATTGACTTTTTAAATTTTGCTGATAGTTTAGGAGTAAAGATTTTCTATATCTCCAACAGAAAAATAAACGTCTTCGAACCAACGCTGAAAAACTTAAAAACACTTAAGTTGCCACAAGCTGAAAAAGACCATTTATTCTTACGGACAACAAAAAGTGATAAGTCAGAGAGACGAGAAATGGTTGCGGCCAGGCACAACATACTCTTATATGTTGGAGATAATCTGACAGATTACAGTCAGAAATTTGCAGAAAGAGATTCTACATTAGGAAAAAATTTAGTTAAGAAAAATTATAAAGAAGTACTACACAATTTCATAATACTTCCTAATCCAATGTACGGAGAATGGGAATCAGCAATTTATGAAAATGACTTCGCTAGAACTTACGAAGAAAAAATTGAAATGAGGAGAAAAGTCATTGACGCTGCAAACTGACGCTCTGTAAGAAATAGGTCTTCCAGACCGCGTGTTTTAACCTTTAATTATCCCAACTTATAGATTAAATTTCAGATACTTATATAATTTTCATATTTTGTTTAAATTTTAGACCGAATATGAGAATTCGAAGTGTCCTGATCATTTTTGTAAATCTCTTGCTTCTTTCGCAAGTTCCGGTGATGGGTCAGACTGAAAGCTGGCACCAAGCTCAAAAACAAGGTCATGCCAAACTAAATTTACATTGGTACATCTCTAATCCGTTTATTTACAAAAACCAGAGTGGAAATCCTGAAGGACTAGAGGTAGAGATTTTAGAATCATTTCAAATCTATATTCAAAACAAATATAATGTTACCCTTGAGTTAAAATGGATTGAAAATAATAGTTTTAATAACATCTTAGAGCATATTAGCTCTGAACCAAAGCCTAATTCATTTGGGGTTTCAGCCTTTTCAATAACTGAGAAACGGAACACTATAGTAGATTTTACAAAACCATACTTATCGGATGTTGCCGTACTGGTATCAAGTAAAGGCACCCCAATAGTTCGGACATTAGGGGAAATCAACAAAATGATGTCTCAAATGACGGCAGTCACCATTAAGGGAACTACTTATGAGCAATTTCTTTTGCAATTGAGAAAACAGCTGAACTTAGATTTTGAGATTTTATACATTGAATCTGATAAAAACATCCTTGATGAGATTAGTCAGGATGACGATCGATTCGGATTTATAGACTTACCTATATACCTGATGTTGATTAAAGGAGGAGGAACATTGACACGACAAAACTTCTTCACTATAAAAGGTAATGGGTATGCTTTTATTGCCCCTAAAAACAGCGACTGGATAGAAATTTTCAATGAATTTCTTGCGGATCCCAAAACCAGTACCAAACTGGCAAATATTACTTCCAAATACATGGGGCCGGAACTCTATAATTTTATAGACGGCCTATATGGACAAGAGAATTTAGGTGCTTCTATTCTGACTAAGGAAAAAGAAATTCAATTGGAGCAATTAAAGAATGCCAATTTATTAATAGAAAAAGAAAAAAATACCCGCGTCACTTACATTATAATAGCTATTGTTACTACTGGTTTATTGGCTATCATTATTATACTCTTCTATAGAGAACAAAAAGTAGCGAAAATACTGAGTCGCAAAAACAAACAAATAGAGCGACAACAACAAAGTATTCAAAATAAAAATGAACAGTTGTCTAATCGAAATTTACAATTGACTAATTTAAATGAAGAAAAAAATAACTTAGTAAAGATTCTGGCCCACGATTTACGATCTCCAATTAATCAAATTACAGGACTGCTGGAGATATTAAAGGTAGGAAACAAAAATTTCAAAGATGATGATTTAAAAATAATACATCAAGCAAAGGATTCAGCCGAAAGATTGAACCAAATGATAACTAAGATCCTGGATTTTGATGCACTGGAGGGGAATAGAATGAAGGTTATTCCCGAAGATATTAATATAAAAGAATTGCTAAAATCGGTAAAAAATGATTTAAAAGTTTCTGCCGATAAAAAGAAAATAAAAATACATTATAATTCGCAGGCAAACATCTCACTAAAATCTGATCATCTTTTTCTTACCCAAATTTTAGAAAATATTGTAGTAAATGCCATCAAATTTTCTGAACGAGGCACCGATATTTTTGTAGATGCACAGCGAAAAAAGGGTAACATAATATTTTCAGTGCGGGACGAAGGTCCTGGCCTCACAGATGAAGATAAATCAATGATATTTAAAAAATTTCAAAAATTAAGTGCACAACCCACGGGTGGTGAAAACTCTACAGGTTTAGGTTTATCAATAGTTAAGAAGTATGTGGATTTACTGAATGGCGAAGTCTGGGTAGAATCAGAAGAACACAAGGGAAGTACATTTTACGTAGCACTTCCCATCTCGTAATTGTTAAAGCTTACTTGCCAATTGTTTCCTTAATTCTTCATTTTCGTTTTGTGCATCAACCAGCATCTTTTCATAATCTTTTTGAGTTCTTTGCATTTCTTCCTGTGTCGCAGATAATTCCTCCATATTCTGACGCATCTCCTCTTCCTGTGCTCTCATTTCTTCTGTCTGTTGCTGAGATTGCTGATAGAGCTCGGTGGTTTTTTGATTCACTTTGGCAGTGTTTAAAGCCACTGCGATACTCTCCCCTGCCTTCTCCAAGAAATCTCTTTCATATTCTTTTAATACTCTAAAGCTCGCCAGTTCCATTATCCCTTCAATATATTCATCTCTTTTAACTGGGGTAATTATTATAGACCGCGGATTGGCATCTCCTAACCCAGATTTAATGTTAATATAGTTTTCGGGAACCTCAGTAAGGTAAATGCTGTCTTTTTCCTGATAAGACTGACCAACCAAACCTTCTCCAGGCTGAATTTTTTTATTGATTTTCTTTCTTCTATCATAAGCATAACAGCCTTCTAATTCGAGAAAAGTATCATCCCCCTCCTCTTTTACAATGAAAAATCCTCCTTGATTGAGCTTCATATATTTTACCAAAAATTCGATAACCTCATAAGTCAAATCCTTAAGATTACTACCGTTATCTCGAATTATATTGGATAGTTCAGCCAAGCCCTTGTTCGTAAAACGCTCCTGTTCTTCTCTAATCGAACTTTTCTTTAAGCTTTCTCGCATATCCATCAGTGCACTACTTAAAGGATCTTCTTCGTTCAAATCAAATTCTTTATCATAATTGCTATTGGCTATTTCTTTAGCAAAAAGGATATTGGTTTTGGTTATATCTGCTTGCTCTTCACTTTCAATCATTTTTTGAATCAAAAACTTTGACCTGTTTCGCGTGTATATAGAGTAGGACGCTGCAATTACTACAGCAACAGCAACCAAGCCAACATGGAAAAGGAATGTCTGCAAATCCATGTAATCCAACTGAGTGAAATAAACTGATTGATAGGTCTCCTCATTATTTACAAAACCCAAATACTGAATGTAAGCAAAAATGCCGTGGTGCATTACAATGAAAATTGTAGCCGGTATAAATACTTTATAGTTTTGATAAGCCATTAAAACTATGACCGCAACAAAGGCTGTAAAATGCATCTCAAACAACCCATGCATCTGATATATAAATTGAGCCATAAAAATAGCAACAACTAAGCTTCCTACGTAGTGATGGACGTATTTTCCACGGAGCAAAAACTTCACTCCAAAGTATAAAATTAAAGACAATGATCCCACTCCGAGTCCTACCAGCCAAGTATCATAGAAGAAGGCTAAAAACAATCCAAAAAGGAAATATCCTCCAATGGTAATTTCAGTAACTCTATCAGCCCTCCTATATATTTCATCAAAATAAGGTTTGAACTTTTCTTTTGCGATTGCGGTCATAAATTTAAAAAATTAAAAAATTTATCAATTCTTGTATCCGTATTTCCATTTGCAGGTAGCTCACAACCATAAGCTATGCTTGCCAATTCTGGGAAAACTGGTGGTTCTTTATCACTGACCATTGCGCTCAGTGCTATACTTGCAAATTTGGTGTTTTGGGTAGTACAGAATCTTGCTTTATTATAGTTGCCACTAAAATACACTTGCTGATTTTTTATTAAAACCGCTTGCGGTGTGCTGTAAACTCCTAATTCGCTTGCTATTACTCCTTCACTATCTAAATGGACATCTATACCTAAACTATATTTCTCTCTAAACTCCTCAATTTCACTTTCATTTCTTTCGACAGTTTCCAACACCGCTAAAAATTTCACCTTTGAACCATATTGGATCACGAGGTTTTGAAATTCTTTGATGTTAAATCTAGAGCATGGACAATCGAAATTGTAAAAATGAATAAAAGCTTGATCTTCTTCCCCGATTTCTAAAGAAGCAAGAACTGTTTTTGAGACTGAATCACCACGCTGAAGGCTGCTATATCCAGCTGGTATGGGTGTGGGTCTGGAAAATTTCCATTCTTGATGCCAAAAAATTAATCCTATCCCTGTTAAGACCGATAAGATCAACAAACCCGCTAAAGCTACTCTCATAAAAAACTCCCCTATTGCTTGCTAAAGCTAATCCTTTTAATTCATTATTGTTTAAAGAAGTACGAAAAATTACACAGCAATGGATTTCAGGAGAGCTGGCTACTTGGTCAAGTTTTGCCAATACCAAAAAAACTACCTAGAGCACTAGACTTAAATCTCTGGTACCTTAGGCAGTTCAAATATGTTATAAATAGGTCTTTTAGTATTTATCAGGTCGGTGCTGCTGTCTGTCTTTCACTTTTTCCTTAGCTTTTCTGACATGTCTTTTGGCAACATCGTAACAGTCTTGGGCTGCAGAAACAAAGTTGTCACCCTTACCCGAGACAAAAATGTCATTTCCAGGTAAAAAAACTTTTGCATCAACCGTTTTTTCTTTATCCTCATCATTTGCATTTGATTTTAAATACAAATCAATGCCAACAATTTGATCGTTGTATTTTGAAAGTTTATTGAACATCTCCCGCATGTGATCATTCAATTCTTGACTTATATTAAAGTCTACAGGTTCTAAAGTAATATCCATTATTATAAATTATTTTGGTATAAATCTGATTTTTCAATAGTTTCCGCAATAAGTCTTAAATCAGGAAGTGTATTAAATACTTGCTGATGACCTGTTTCTGCCTCTTGATTGTATCGTGCATTTCTAAACGCTACCAATGGTTCCAAATTGATTTCACTCGGTAACTTTTGGTTTTCGGACAATTCTCTTGCGGCTTGACCAATTTCTTGTAGATACTCGTACACGGTTTCTTTTACTGTTTCATTCTTACGAAAATCCTCGTATGTCATCCCGTCAATTTGGGCATTAACTTGGGCTATATTATCTACTATTCGGTTTAAATGTTGTATTGTTTCTTGTAATTGCATCATGCTATATTAAGCGATTACAATGGGGTTTTGTTACGGTTTTTATTGAATTGTAGATTTCGTAAGAAGATGGTCAGACTGCTTTCTACCTATTAATCAATCAGTAACGGCCTGTTTTCTTTGTAAATTCTCACAATTCTCTATTGTGCAATCTCCATAAAAAACTAACGAATGATGTTTAATGTCAGATCCAACTGACTTACCAACTCTTTTTTTGATATCCTCAATACTTGGATCCAAAAACTCCTTGATTTTCAAGCAGTCATTACAAACCAAATGGTCATGATGTTCATAGGTTAAAGCAGGTTCATAGAGTGCATTTTTATCCTTAAAATTATGCTTTACCACCAATCCACACTCCACCAAAAGATCGATTGAATTATAAACTGTGGCTCTGGAAATAGTGTATTCTTTATTTCTCATTCTTAGGAAGAGTGTTTCTACATCTATATGTTCATCCTGTGGTAAATAATAAATTTCTTCTAAAACAGAATAACGTTCGGCAGTTTTCCTCAAATGCTGATCATTAAGATACTCATCTAATATGTTTTTTGCACGCTGCAAAATTTCCTTCATCACGGGTTTAGACATCGACATTTTTCAAACTATTTTTTTCTAAAGCCTAAGTTAGGTTTTGAATATGAGCTTTGAAATAGCAGCAGTCTTTTTTAACAAAGTTTAAAGCAATTCTAAACAAGAATTTTTCAATTACCCTTTCCGTCATTTACTTATGTCCTTATTTTTTTTTAGATTGACGAATGATTAAACTCAAGCCTAAGTCTGACTTATGTCATGTTTTTAGAGACCAACAGCTATTACTTTTGAAAAATAAAAAATTAGCAATTAATGAGTGTATCAGCAGCGAAATTACAGGATGTAGAATGCGCACACTGCGGTGAGAAATGTGACCAGGAGCTCATAGAAAGCCTTGGCCAGAATTTCTGTTGCCAAGGTTGCCGCATGGTCTATGAGATTTTGCTGGAAAATGATCTGGATAATTTTTATTGCGTAGCTGAAAGTCCAGGTGTAAGTTCTAAAAAAAGAACTCGGCAAAATTTTGAATTTCTTAAAGACGAAGCTTTTGCCGATAGTTTACTTGATTTCAAAAATGATAATATCAGCAAGGTTAGATTTTACATTCCTGCCATTCACTGCAGCGCTTGCATTTGGCTATTAGAAAAGCTCTATAAGCTCCACTCTGGGATAATCAGCAGTAGAGTAGATTTCAATAAAAAAACAGTTATTATTTCTTTCAATCATGAAGAACTCACCTTATTGGAACTGGTTAATATTTTAGATTCAATAGCCTATACGCCTGATATCCAATTAGAGAAATCAAAATCTAATACCTCACCGTACAGAAGAATCTGGTTGCAGATTGGAATAGCTGGCTTTGTATTTGGTAATAGCATGCTATTTAGCTTACCGGAATACTTTGGACTCGACATATTCAATGAGGACATTATTTCCAAGATTTTTCCATACCTAAATGCCCTACTGGCAATTCCAGTATTGCTTTTTGCCGCACAGGATTATTTCAAATCTGCTTGGGGTGCAATCAAACAAAGACAAATCAATATGGATGTTCCAATTAGCATTGGCATATTCACTCTATTCAGTTATAGTTATTATATCATTTTGTTTCAATCTGGTTTGGGGTATTTAGATTCCTTATCAGGACTGGTTTTTTTCTTACTTTTAGGTAAATACTATCAACAAAAAACATTTGACCACCTTCGATTCGATAGAGATATTCAATCATTCTTCCCTCTATCTGTCACTAAAATTCAGGCTCAGCATGAAGAACAAGTATTACTTAACAGCATACTTCCATCTGACATCCTTAAAATCAGAAATGAAGAAATTATTCCGGCAGACAGTCTATTAATTTCAGACGAGGCCTCCATAGATTACAGTTTTGTCACAGGTGAATCTTTACCAGAAACCAAACAAAAAGAAGATTTGATTTATGCAGGAGGAAGGTTAAAGGGAGTATCTGTGTTGGTGCAAGTTAAAAAAAGACCCTCTCAAAGCTATCTAGCTCAACTTTGGGACGATGAATCAATTCAAGATGCTGCAAAAGCACAAGTTCAAAGTACGGCCGACAAAATTAGTAAGTATTTCACGGCTGTTGTTTTAGCTATTGCATTTATCTCTTTAGGAAGTTGGTTAATCATCGGTTCATTTGAAAGTGCCATCAGAGCTTTCACTACAGTTCTGATTGTGGCTTGCCCTTGCGCATTAGCACTGGCAACACCCGTAACTTTGGGCTATGCCATGAGGGTTTTGAGCAAAGCCGGTTTTTTCGTAAAAAGTACTCAATCTGTAGAAGATTTATCTAAAATAGATTCTATTGTTTTTGATAAAACGGGTACACTTACTTATTCTGACAGAGCTGAAGTAATTTTTGAGGGAAATATGCCAGAACATAAGATTTTAGCTGCTGTTAAAACTCTATTTAACCAGTCCAAGCACCCATTAAGTCAAATTATTTATAACTGGCTCCCTTTTTATCCATCTCAGGAAATCGTGGACTACAAAGAAATAAGTGGGCAAGGAATTAGTGCCAATATTAATGGACAAATTATCAAATTAGGTAAAAAACAATTTGTTGATAATCAAACTACAGATTTTGATAAGAAATCTAATAGTTCTCAAGTCTTTATCAATGTGGATGGTTTGACATACGGCTGCTTCAATGTAAAACATGTCTTCAGAGAAAATATTGGCAAATTATTTACGGAATTAAGCTCCTCATATCATTTGAACCTATTATCTGGAGACCAACCAGCCGAAAAAGAGTATTTAAAACAATGGCTAGCGGAGGATAATATGCATTTTGAACAATTACCTGGCGATAAGAAGGAGTTCATTACTAAATGGCAAGCATCAAATCAAAAAGTAATGATGGCCGGAGATGGTTTAAATGACTCTGCCGCTTTACGCAAAAGCAATTTCGGATTAGCCATTACAGAATCCACTCGGCAGTTCAGTCCTGCTTGCGATGGTATCCTTTTGGGTGAAAACTTAAGGTTACTTCCCAACATTATGAAATTTTCCAAAGCTACATTCAAATTAGTTATTGCAGGCTTTATTCTCTCATTCTTATATAATGTGGTAGGCTTGAGTTTTGCAGTACAAGCACTTTTATCACCTGTTATTGCAGCTATATTGATGCCTATAAGCTCTTTTTCAGTAGTGCTCCTAGCTACTCTGGGCACCCGGTATTTAGCTAGTAAATATCTACTACAAACTAAAAAAGACCAATATTCATGAACATACTAGTAGTACTAATAATCGTGAGTTTGATAGTAGCGACAGGTTTTTTGGTAGCTTTTGTTTGGGCTGTTCGAAGTGGGCAGTTCGATGATGCCTCCACACCTTCCTACAGAATGCTGTGGGACGATGCCGTCACAAAAAAAGAAAATAAATCAAGTAATCAATCAACAAATCATAAACAAGAATCACATGGAAATTGAAAAGTTTCATTATGACAACAAAGTCGTCAAATACTTTGCGATAGCAACAGTAGTTTGGGGCGCCATCGGGATGCTGGTAGGTCTTTTGGCCGCCACACAGCTGTTTGCACCTGAGGCTAATTTAGGTTCGGAATACACCACCTTTGGTAGAATAAGGCCTTTACACACCAATGCCGTTATTTTTGCATTTGTGGGTAATGCCATCTTTGCTGGAGTTTATTATTCCATGCAAAGATTGCTGAAAACCAGAATGTTTAGTGACACTCTATCGTGGATAAACATGTGGGGTTGGCAGTTGATCATTCTTTCTGCTGTTATTACTCTACCGATGGGATTCACTTCGTCCAAAGAATATGCTGAGCTAGAGTGGCCTATCGATATTGCTATTGCATTAATTTGGGTAGTATTTGGAATTAACATGATCGGTACCATAATCAAGAGAAGAGAGAAACATATGTATGTAGCTATATGGTTTTATATTGCCTCTTTTGTAACCGTAGCCGTATTACATATTGTAAATTCCTTTGCAATCCCGGTTGATTTTATGAAAAGTTATTCCGCTTTTGCTGGAGTTCAAGATGCCTTAGTGCAGTGGTGGTATGGTCATAATGCAGTAGCATTCTTTCTAACCACTCCTTATTTGGGTTTGATGTACTACTTTTTGCCGAAGGCTGCAAATCGACCTATTTATTCATATAAATTATCAATTGTCCATTTCTGGGCTTTAATTTTTCTTTACATATGGGCGGGTCCTCACCACTTGCTTTACACCTCATTACCTGAATGGGCCCAAGCCTTGGGTACCGCATTCTCAATCATGTTAATTGCTCCATCTTGGGGTGGAATGGTAAATGGATTATTAACCCTAAGAGGTGCATGGGATAAAGTCAAAGAAGATCCGATTTTGAAATTTATGGTTGTAGCTATAACCGCCTACGGTATGGCCGTTTTCGAAGGGCCAATGCTATCATTAAAGAGTGTAAATGCTATTGCTCACTATACTGACTGGATTGTGGCTCACGTCCACATTGGTGCGTTAGGATGGAATGGTTTCTTAACATTTGGTATGTTATACTGGATGATACCACAAATGTGGAAAACCAAATTGTTCTCCAGGAAATTAGCGAATACCCACTTCTGGCTGGGTACTTTAGGCATTATTTTCTATGCCTTGCCGATGTACGTATCTGCCTTCACACAATGGTTGATGTGGAAAGAATTTACTCCAGACGGAATTTTACAGTATCCTAACTTCTTGTCTACTACTCTGCAAATCGTACCGATGCATATGTTAAGAGCGTTTGGAGGTTTACTTTATTTGGTGGGTGTTTTTGTAATGGTCTACAACTTGATCAAGACAGCTAAAGCTGGGAAATTTGTTGCCAATGAGGCAGCTGAGGCTCCAGCCTTAGAAAAAGCAGTGAGCAAAGGAAAAGAATATTGGCACAGAGTATGGGAAAGAAAACCAGTTTTCTTCACTATTCTTACTACAGTGGCGATCCTAATAGGTGGTATTTTTGAACTGATACCTTCATTTATGATGAAAGACAATGAGGCCACCAAAATTGAAGCTGTAAAACCATATACTCCGCTTGAATTAGAGGGTCGGGATATTTACATAAGCGAAGGTTGTGTAGGATGTCACTCTCAAATGATACGGCCTTTCCGATATGAAACTGAAAGATATGGCGAGTACTCCAAAGCTGGTGAGTATGTCTATGATCATCCATTCTTATGGGGTTCCAAAAGAACGGGCCAGATTTGCACAGGGTCGGTGGAAAATACCCTGATTCTTGGCACTTCAACCATATGTATGATCCTAGGTCAATGTCACCAGGTTCTACTATGCCTCCTTACCCATGGTTACTTCAACAAGCCTATGACTTAGAAGGGCTTCCTGATAAAATCACGGTTATGAGACAATTAGGTGTTCCGTATGAGGAAGGATTTGAAGAGGAAGTCCAGGCAAATGCAAAAGAGCAAGCCGAAAAAATTGTCAAAAGCCTAGAGGCTGATGGAATTGAGACTGTTCCAGAAGCCAAAATTGTAGCCTTGATTGCTTATTTGCAAAGACTGGGTACTGATATAAAAGTTGCTGAAAAATAAAATTGAAAAGATATGTTTAAGTACTATTTCGAAACAATTGAAAATGTGGAAATATTTCCCATCATTTCGCTGAGTATATTCTTTATTTTCTTTATCGGCCTGATTTGGTGGGTGATAAGAGCAGATAAAAGCTATATCAATAAGATGAAGTCCTTACCCATGGAAGAGGATAATGTTACATACCAAAATGATTCTACAGATGAAAAAAGTCACTAAAAAGATATGGAGCAGCCTTTTCCTTTTAGGATTGGGCATCACCCCACTCTTCGCACAGGTAGAAGAGGCGGTGGAAGAAATGGAAATTGAAACAGTTACGATGTGGGAACAACTCATGCAATCAGAACAGGGACGCCTATTACTTCTAATCGGAGGCCTATTAGTAGTTCTTATTGTTTTAATGGTTATTCTAGCAGTCTTAATGCTGAAAACTGCAGAAATTATCCTTAATAAAAAAGCAGCTGAAAAAGGAGAGGTTCGTATAAGCTTCTTTAAACAATTCAAGCAAAGATGGATCACTGGCAAGTTTAAGCCCGTTGATAAACAAGGAGATATGATGTTAGATCATGATTATGACGGCATCAAAGAAATGGACTATGGAATGCCACCTTGGCTTCGCTATGTTTTTATTGGTACTTTCATTTTTGCTTTATTTTATGTTCCAGCTTTTTTGATTTTCGATATTATTCCTGATCAACAAACCGAATATCAAGCGTCAATTGAGGAAGCGGCATTGAAAGCAGAAGCCCGCACAAAAGCAGGAATGGTTCAAATCACAGCAGAAACAGCTGAATTACAGACTGATGAAGCCGTAATGAAAGCAGGACAGATTCTGTACAAAAAGAATTGTGCCGTTTGTCATGCTGATGATGGTGGCGGTGGTGTTGGCCCAAATCTGACTGATGAATACTGGATACATGGAAATGATATCAAGGGCGTTTTTACTACTGTGTCAGAAGGTGTGCCTGCCAAAGGAATGATTCCCTGGAAAGGTAACATGAGTCCTAAGCAAATACAGGATGTATCGAACTACATCTTGAGTTTGGTAGGAAGTACCCCTGCTAGTCCTAAAGAGCCTCAAGGTGAGATTAGAAAGCAATTACAAGCTGAAGAACGCATTGAGGAAAATGTGGATGAATTGCCAGAGGTTGAGACAGTGGAACAATAGAGAAAATTGGGAATGGTCGGTATGCCACCGACCATGGTTCACCGACCGGAATCTGAGCTTAAGAATAAAAATAATAGTTAGACCTGTCTGGTTTTGAAAACCTGACAGGTCTCTAAACAAAGTACAGTATGGATAATTTACACGAAGAGCAATTTAGAGGGCAACTAGCAACAGTTGGGGAGCAGGGAAAGCGAAATTGGATTTTCCCAAAAAAACCAAAAGGGATTTTTCATAACTACAGAAGGGTTTTGGCCTGGTTGCTGTTGATTTTATTCTTTGCTGGTCCATTTATTAAAATTGGAGGACATCCATTATTGTTATTTAATATTTTCGATCGACAATTTGTCATTTTAGGAAGCGTATTCTGGCCACAAGACACACATCTTTTAATTTTTCTGCTACTAATCTTTGTCGTCTTTATTCTACTATTCACGGTAGTTTTTGGCCGGGTCTGGTGCGGTTGGGCCTGCCCGCAGACGGTATTTATGGAAATGGTTTTCCGTAAAATTGAATATTGGATTGAAGGTGATGCCAACCAACAAAGGAAACTTGCTAAAGCTCCGTGGACCTGGAACAAAATCTGGAAGAAAAGCACTAAGCAAGGTGTTTTCCTTTTGATCAGCTTTTGGGTTTCTCACACATTCATGGCTTATTTGATTGGAATTGGTGAAATGTCTGAGGTAATTCAAGCAGGACCACAAGCTAATTGGAGTGCCTTTACGGGTTTACTAGTCTTTACAGGGATATTCTATTTTGTATTTTCCTACTTCCGAGAGCAAGCCTGTACAGTGGTTTGTCCTTATGGAAGATTGCAAGGTGTATTTCTAGACAAAAAATCCATTGTGGTAATTTATGATTGGTTGAGAGGTGAGCCAAGAGGTAAACTAAAAAAGAATGAACCTCAAGCCGATAAAGGGGATTGTATTGATTGTAGCTTGTGCGTTCAAGTTTGTCCCACAGGTATTGACATCCGGAACGGCACTCAAATGGAATGCGTTAATTGCACTGCTTGTATTGATGCCTGCGATGAAGTGATGACAAAAATAAATAAACCTAAGGGTTTGATTCGATTTGATTCTGAAGAAGGAGTAGAAAAAAAGACCAAAAAATTGATTACGCCTAGAGTTATTGCCTACTCTGTTGTTTTAGCCATATTAGTAGGTGCTATGGGCTTTTTATTGGTCGGAAGAGCTCCGATTGAAGTCACGATGACAAGAACGCCCGGTTCTATATATCAAATTAAAAATGATTCTATCATCAGCAATATGTATCAAATGGAGATGATCAACAAATCCTTTGACCCGATGAATTTGACTTATAAAGTAAAGCCAATATCTGCCCGTTTATTCTTCCCTTCTGGCCCCATTGAAGTTTTGGAAGGACAAGAAAAAGATGAGGTTTATGTTTTTGTAGAAATGACGAGAAAGCAATTTGCACAGATTGACGAAAAAATTCAAGTAGAGATCTACCGTGATGATGAATTAATCCAAACCATTGATTCAAGATTTCCGGGACCGAACACATTCAGTAAACTAAAATAATTATGCATTGGGGGAATAAAATAACTTTAGTATTTATAGGCTTCGTGATATTGATTATCAGCATGGTGGTTTTCAGTATGAGACAGGAATTCCATATGGTGGAAGAAAATTACTATGAGGAAGAAATAGCATATGAAGGGAAAATGAATGAAATCAAAAATGGTCGGGATTGGCCAGGTTTAGTATCAGCAAAGCAAGAAGGCCAAATGCTGAAACTGAAATTTGAGGATGCTGAAAAAGTAAAAGGGAAAATTCAGTTTTACCGTCCCGCTGACGCAGATCTAGATTTCTTTGTACCCATCAGTGAGGAAATAAATATTCCCATTGAAAAATTTAAGGCCGGTAGCTGGAAGATTTCTTTTAGTTGGGAAACTGACGGCAAGAAATATTTTAAGGAAGAGCAAATTTTCATTCAGCGTTAGAAATGATTTGGGCAGCTTTAAGCATAGGTTTATTAGGTGGCATTCATTGCACTTTTATGTGTGCACCACTTATGCTGGGCGTATTCCGCAATCAATCAATGGCATGGGGCTTTGTGGCTTACCAAACAGGTAGAATTATCACCTACATCATGTTAGGTTTAGCTTTGGCTTTTGTTGGAGAAGGTCTATCCATTTTAGGATGGCAAAACAGCTTATCCATCATCATGGCGATATTTATCATTTACTTTTATGTATTACCTGCCCGTTTTCGATTCCTTAAATTCATTAATCGCATAGAATCAGTACCTTACCAAAAGGTAAAAAATAGTTTTAGAACGTTTATTGGAAAGCAAGATATTCTCTCAAGATTTTCAATTGGTTTGCTCAACGGTCTTCTTCCTTGCGGACTAGTCTATCTTGCACTTCTAAGCTCTTTTGCCACTGAAACCATTATGGATTCTGTTGTATTTATGGCTGTTTTTGGTATAGGTACTCTCCCGTGGATAATAGGAAGCGTGTGGGCCGGAAAACTGACTTTCAGAAAATTGAACGGCTTCACTCAAAACATGAAGCCTGTATTGGCATTTACTTTAGCTTTATTCCTTTTCCTAAGAGGAATGGAAGTGCAATTTATTCATATCCCATTGCCTGATTTCGGGCAGGCACAGACCACGATGGATATTCCTATTTGTGGAGAGAGGTAACTAAAATCATTTCCAAAATTTAGATCTTTGGAAAAGGTCAGCCCAAATCTCCTGTAAATTCCATATTTTCCATACTTTTGCTTAAGGAAATTTTAAGACTAAAACACCACTACTATGGAATTGAAAAAAGTAGCTATAAATCACATACACGAGCAATTAGGCGCTAAAATGGTGCCTTTTGCCGGATATAATATGCCTGTTTCTTATACAGGTTTGATTGAGGAACATAATACCGTGCGTAATGCAGTCGGTATGTTTGATGTTTCGCATATGGGAGAATTTTTAATCTCAGGTCCAAAAGCCATAGATTTAATTCAAAAAGTGTTTAGCAATGATGCTTCTACTTTGGTAATTGGAAAAGCGCAATATGGCTACTTGCCAAATGATGAGGGTGGAATTGTTGACGACCTTTTAATTTACCGAATTGGAGAAGAGGAATATATGTTGGTGGTGAATGCTTCCAATATTGAGAAAGACTGGAACTGGATTGCGCAACAAAATGAAGAATTTGGTGCGATCATGAAAAATATATCAGATGATTTTTCACTTTTTGCTGTTCAGGGACCGAAAGCTGAAGACACGCTACAAAAATTGACTTCAGAAATGGATTTATCTGCCATTAAACCATTTCATTTTGAGGTGGGAGCTTTTGCTGATGCAAAATATGTGATAATGTCCAATACTGGCTATACCGGTGCGGGTGGTTTTGAAGTCTACTTCCACAATAAAGATGCAGAAAACATCTGGCGAAAAATCATAGAAGCTGGTGAAGAATTTGGCATAAAACCAATTGGTCTTGGTGCCAGAGATACTTTAAGAATGGAAATGGGATTCTGCTTGTATGGAAATGATATAGATGACTCTACTTCACCTATTGAAGCCAAACTTGGCTGGGCGACAAAATTCACCAAAGATTTTATCAATTCTGAAAATCTTAAGAAACAGAAGGAAGAAGGAGTCGAACGAAAATTAGTGGCTTTCCACATGCTAGACCGTGGTATCCCTAGAAAAGGATATGAGATATTGGATATGGAAGGCAATACAATAGGAGTAGTTACATCAGGCACGCAGTCCCCGACTCTGGGTCATGGTATTGGATTGGGTTACGTAAAAACTGATTTTGCAAAACCGGAAACTGAGATTCAAATCGTGGTACGAAAAAATCAATTAAAAGCACAAGTAAAAAAATTGCCCTTGATTTAGACGTGAATCAGTCTTGAAGTGAGTAAGTATTGAGGTTTGCAGCTTAGCGGATTTATATTGTGACCTTTTAGAAAGTACCATATAATAATTACTTTTTAAGAGGTCACATTTTTCAATGTCTCAACTTTGAAATTCTTTTTATCAGATTCAAAAATGTATTAACTTAAAAACAGAAACTAATTGGATAAAATTTGGAAGTATTAGGCATTGACATCGGAGGTTCTGGAATGAAGGCAGCCGTTGTAGATTTAAAAACAGGTGAGTTTATTACTAAGCGCAAACGTTTTGAAACTCCCCAACCTGCAACGCCAGAAGCCATGATGAAAACAGTAGTAAAACTACAAAAGCATTTTGATTGGTCTGGTCCGATAGGCTGTGGATTCCCGGCCGCTATCATTGATGGGACGGTAAAAACTGCTTCAAATATTGATAAAAGCTGGATTGAAAAACCTCTAGCTAATATGATTAGAAAAGCTACCGGATGCGCCACCAGAGTGATGAATGATGTGGATGTAGCCGGTTTAGCAGAAATGAATTATGGTGCTGGCAAAGGTCATAATGGAACTGTTTTGGTATTGGCTCTGGGCACGGGAATTGGATCTGCTTTATTTCATAACCAACAATTAATGCCCAATACTGAACTTGGGCATATTCAATTTAAAGGCGATATAGCAGAAGCCTATGCTGCCAACTCCATAAGAGAAAATGAGGATTTAAGTTGGGAGGTTTGGGGCAAACGAATAAATCTATATTTGATAGAAGTTCATAAATTGTTCTGGCCAGATCTAATCATTATTGGAGGTGGAGTTAGCAAGAAGTTTAAAAAGTATGAAAAATATATTGACAAAAAACTGAATGTAATTCCTGCCGAATTGAAAAATCATGCTGGAATAGTGGGGGCGGCAAGCCAGTTTTTATAAATATCAGTTACTTTCACTTTTAAGATATCCCGTTAAAGCAAATTGATAAACTTCATACTTATTTTTCTGCCTTAAATATTCCTCCTCACCTGTTAATTGGTGTAAACTATAATAAATTAAGGAAGATAGATGATTACCTCCACCATTTCTTTCAATAAAGCTCAAAGCATTTTTTAGATCAAGAATTCTTTCTCTTTTATTTTTGTCATTTCTATTTGCACGTTGAATCGCCTTATAGCAAATACCATATTTTTGAAAATAGATCTTTCTCGAATTTTGAAGCTCCTGAATGAGTAATTGAACCGACTCATTATTCAAGTTATTTGAAATAGCACTTTCAAGATATACCTCATAGAACTTTAAATTCTCTGGATACATCTGATGAAGTATTTCTGCATATTTGAATGCTGAATCTAAATTATTTTCAAGCCTCAGATAAATATGAGATAAATAGATCAATGCCTCTGTCTTAGCAATACTTTCACCTCCCGCCACTATTTTCAACCACTCTAAACCAGTTTGTTTATTTCCCTCCTTAAAAAGCCACATCATGCTTCCATAAATAGGGTTTTCATTTTTATAATATTGATAGTAATAGTGATAAAGTGCAGATAAAAACATTAATTCCTCCTTATCCGGTGCCTTTTCCAAATTAAGCTTAACAAGCTCGTATACCTTGGAACCATTATGATAAGCCTTGTAATAATTACCTTGATTGTAGTTGAATTCAGCTTTCAATAAGGCACTATTAACAAAAAGGTAGTTCAATTCATTATCCTCATTTGTTGTTGCTTCCAAATATTGATTATACAGAGATAATATTTTATCATCCTGCTCATGGATCGGCAAGTAATACCACCTCATGAAATGTGATTTTAAAAAATTATACTGACTGGCATCTTGAATGCTGTCAAGATTGGAGAGTAAGCTATCCGCTTTATAAAACTCAAAATTATAAAGATGCTTAAAAAATTGTTGATTGCCCTTGTTACCAATTTGAGAAAGTGCAACGAAACTATATTGAATAAAGACAAAAAAAAGGATACACCTTATAAGTAAAATTTTCATATTTAAACCATCTTAAAATAGGGCTGGATGCAACTGTAGTATTTCACCATAAGCTTTGCCTCTGTATTCCCTTTGCTTCTTCAAGGCTGTTTCCTTAGCCTTTAAATAACCTCCTTTATGGTATCGTTGGAACCACGGCAATACGACTAAATATCCTTCCACTAAGGAAAATTCAGTAACATAGTTAAAATATAAACCCACTAAAGCCGCGGTCAGGGCCATGGAATTTAGTCCATCTTTCCAATTTCCATATAAAATCTGTCCACTGCCCGGTACAAATACACTCATCCACATGGCTAGTTTAGGTTTTACTTTATCCGCCTTTAGATTATAGGTTTCAAGGTCAATATAATGTTGATTAGATGCTAGTTTTAGATTTGTAGCATATTCATCAAACAATACTTCAAACTGATCAAAATCCTCTTTTAGAAAATAAGCAATGGATTTAAAATATTGCTTTTTCAATCCTGCTTCAGTATCATTAAAATCATTGATTGCCCCTAAAGAAATAATAGCTTGATTGTATTGATTTGTACTTAAGTAAGCCAAACATTTTTTAAATATTATGTCATTCCGCTTACCGTTATCTTTCTCTAAAAAGGCAGCATTATCATAAACTCTAATTGCTCTGCCAATATCGCCTTTACTGAAATATGCATTTGCTAGTTTGAAGTAAGTTTCTGAACTAGTATTTTCTTCAAAATAAATAGCTCGTTCATACGCCAAAATACTATTGGTGTAATTTCCTATTATAAACTGCTCCTCTGCAAACTGCAAGGTCTCTTTTACATCTTGTGAAAAAGAAATCTGAACCGAAAAAGAAAGACTAGTAAGTAGAACGAATAATATTTTCTGCATCTTTATCAATTTCCAACCAAAAGTTTTGATTATACACCTGTGCTGACTTAGCTGATCCATAAATATTACCAGCGTAAAAACCTGTAGATAAAGCACCAAATATCCATCCTGATGTAGATGAAATACCCTCTTTATTAAAGCCCCTGTAGGCTTGAAAGGCACTCCCTCCCACTACGAACAAACTAAAAATCCCATCCTTGTAATTACCGGTATAAAACTTCCCGCTGCCCGGCAAAACAGCAGACATCATAACAGCCACCCATGGTTTCTTGGGCTTGAAAGCTTTTGCTTGTGATGATAAATTCTTTAAACCAGTAATTGAGGGGTGGTCACTAGCGGAAATTTGCGGGATTTTTGCTTCCACGCTTTCCCAGTTTCCTGCCAAAACCTCCCTATGCAGTTCATAAATTGTTCTGTTTTTTTCATTAATTGGCAACCGAACAGCATTCTGATCAAATTTTTCGAACTGTTTCCCGAGAATTAACATTTGTAAATATAATTCTGACATCGTCCTTGTAAAATCAGAAAGTGAAGGATACAATGATTCAGTTCTTCTCACTGCCCTGTCCACTTCACCATTTTTATAATAGCTGTTGACCAAAGCGATTTTCAAAGAGTCACTATTTTTATCAACAAACAATAGTCTTTCATATTCAACTGCAGACAATTCATATTGTCCACTCTTGAACAAATAGGATGCGAATTCTTTACTCTTATTGAAGGTGTAAATATCTTGCGCTTGGGATAGGTTTAAACTCAAGACGAACAAGAATAAGAAAATGTAAAATTTCATTGTACTACTAAAGGGTCAATTAAAAGTTTGGTTTTAGGATCTATTTTATATTTCTCGGGAGAGAGCGAATTACATCTCGATAAGCGGTCAAATCCATTCATCATTCCTTTTAGGACACCTTGCTTTTTTACAGCCTCCAAGGCATAAACAGAACAAGAGGGTATAAAAGAACAGGATTGAGCATCCTGTGAAGAAATGAATGACTTATAGAAAAGAAAAAGACCTGAAAACACAAACTGAACTTCATTAGTATTAACATGCACATGATCATATTGATCACTTATCTTAACTTTTTCAACTGAATTTATATCGTATTTAATTCCTCCTAATATTTCTAATTCCGAACTAACTTGCGACCAGACTTGAAAACATAGACTATTTATTATAAAGATCAATACGATACATCTCATCATTTTCCAGCTCATCAATTTTTATATTTTCAAATGTAGTGATTTTATAATATTCCTGTCCATGTAGATATGATACTTGAATTACTTTTTTTGGAAATGGTAATCCATTGACACTTACATAATTTTGATAAAATCTTTTCCCCATGATTTCACCATTGGGCTTAAATAAAACTATTCCAAAAAGTTGATTATTTTTCAATGATAGAACCGCCTTACCCAATTTATCCTCTAAACCTGCGGGGGGTAACCATTCAATAATAGTCTGATCGTCAGATTCTTCTATGGAATTAATATAGTAACCTGATTTATCTAGCCCGTAATTTTTTAAATCACCACTTAAAGCTAAATTGAAAATGGTAAATTTATTTGTGCTTGGTGTAAAAGACTGGCTTTCAATTTTCTTATTTACCAAAACATACATTTGGGTATCCGCCAAAACCAAAGTCTTCTGTTCAGGAAATGAAACTTGGTAAACGATCTTATTGAATTCCTTATCAAAATATACTTTCCCTTTATAGAACTCAGAGCCCTTGGGATTTTTATCTTTAATTGAAAAATCGGCAGTTACCCTGAAGTAAGATTGAGTAAAAGCCGAAAAACTTGCTAAAAAAAAAAGGAAAACTAATGTCAGGATGTGTCTCATAAAAACAAATGACTACCCCTCTCGTGAGGGATAGTCCTTTTCAATTGATTTTTACTAAATTCTAATTTTAGTACGAAATATAAGCAGGTGAAGATAATGCACCTAATAAAACCGAAGTTCCTAAACCAATGAAGAAAGAAATTTTATGGTTACTTCCTTTGTCATTGTTTAATAAAACAGTAAAAATACCAATCGGCCAACAGCAGAAACCCCAAGCAAATGAACCCCATTCCATTTCGTCTAACGAAAACCTGTTATGACCCATCATACCTTCAGGCCCGTAAGATAAATTCATGCCTGTAACCAATCCTGCATTTTCTTGATAAATGTTATGAATAGTTACATTTTCATTCATGGATACATAAGCTTCCAATTCATTCAATTCAGCAAACTCAGCATTGATCTTCTCCTCATTCAGTTCAAACAAATCTGCGTTCGTTGCATAGCTTGAGGAAGCTATTACGAAACAAGCTGCAACAGCTAGTAGTAATCTTTTCATGTCAAATGGTTTAAAAGTTTTAATTTTATTACGTCTCTAATTAACAATTAATGTTACATATTTGCAATAAATTATGTGATATTTTATATAAAAATTTATATAGAGGGTTAAATAATCTGCTAAATCACTACCTTTCGCGGTATATCCATGGGTAATCTACTCAGCAATTCATAATTCAATTGATTACTTAGCTCTCCAAAACTAGAAACAGTGACATTTACCTTACCATTGGACCCGATCATGATTACCTCATCTCCTTTCCCGACATTTTTGCATTCTGTTACATTGATAATCATTAAATTCATATTGACGGTACTTATTACCGCCACCCTTTTTCCGTTAACAATTACCCTCCCCTGATTGCTCAAGGACCGAGCAAAACCATATGCATAACCAACTGGAACTGTTGCTATTTTCATCTTCTTGGTGGCCTGGTAGCTGGTTCCATAACCTATAAACTCCCCAACAGGCACTTCTTTTACAGACATTATTTTACTTCTCCAACTAATGACTCGCTTTAATGGATGCTTCACTCTTCTGCTGAGTCCTTCCTGCCCGTAACCATTACTTCTTTGATATGCAATAAAGGTTTCCTGGCTCGGCCAAAAACCATACAATAAAATTCCGATCCTAACCATATCCATTTGAGTTTCGGGATAAGACATGGCGGCTGCTGAACATGCTGTATGCCTCCTGTTTGGGATTAAACCGTGTTCTTTAAAAATATCGTAAAGCTGATTATACTTTTTGATTTGATCCATTACCCTTAAGTAATTGGTGATACTTTCTGCACCAGCATAATGAGTACAAAGACCTTCAAAAACAATATGCTCTTCATTTGATTTCATCATTTCTATCACCTCTGCCAAATGCTCCTCTTGAAATCCTGTTCGATTCATTCCTGTCTCAACTTCTAAATGAACTTTTGCTTTTTTGCCCACTTTTCTGGCAAACTCAACTGCTGCTTTCAACCTTCCGATTTCAAAAACATAAAACTCAACATCATTTTCAATAACCCACTCTGTCTCTTCATCTTCCATCCAACCCATAATCATAACCTGAGTTGAATTCTTTTTTACTTTACAGACTTCCTCCGCTTCATGGATCGAAAAAACGGATAAATGCTTCACTCCTGCCGATTCGTAAAGCGGCACCATTTCCTTTATGCCATGACCATAGGCATTTCCTTTCAACACTGCTGACAGTAATACATTATCCGATAATTTGCTTTTTACAAATCGCACATTTTGTCGCACCGCACTTTTACTTAGAGTTACCATGGATGTACTAAATATGTTTTGACCCATATTTTTCTATTTATGTTTAAAGAAAACAGACTTACAAAAAAAGAATATAATTCAATGATTATCAATACGCCCAAAACTAGGATTACTTTAGTTTAGGCTATAAGCTCAAAGTACCTCATTAATCCAATATACATCTTGAGGCCCGGCTCAATAATTTCATCAGGGAAATCATAAAACTCGTCATGAAGATGCGGGCAATCCTCACCAGACCCAATTCCAAAGAAGCCAGTTTTAAATTGCGTTTTATATTGTCCAAAATCTTCACTCCACTTGAAGGGTGAAACCAAAGGCTTAAATGTAATTCCCATGGATGAAGCGGCTTTTTGAATAATCTCGAAGGATTCTGCAGTATTAATCGTAGAAGGAAACACTTCTGTATAGGATATTTCACAACCTAAACCATCATCCTCACAATATTTATGCACTAATTTTTCCGCTTCATCAATTAAAATGGACATATCCTCATCTTTCATCGCTCTTAGGGTAATTCTTACCTCCCCATAACCTGGGCTAGTTCCAAATGCAATTTCCCCCAATTCACTGTGAATTACAGTTGCCAATGTTAAATCAGAGAAATCCACCATTCTATGAATACGAGTCATCTCTGTGCTGATTTTAGCCATAGCAATGACCGGACTAATTCCATATTCAGGTTCAGCCGCGTGACTAGTTTTCCCGAATAGTTTTATGACCATCCCCCTTGAAGCAGCTGCAAAAGTTCCTGACTTCGTAAAAATTGTGCCTTTCTGAAAATCTGGTAAATTATGTAGCCCAAACAAATAATCAAGATTGATTTTTAAGTCTTTTAACGCTTGATTTATCCTTTCAGCGCCTTCACCTGTTTCTTCAGCAGGCTGAAAAATCACGTAAACACTACCTTTCTGTAAGGGATTCTTTTGCAGAAAACTTGCAATACCTGCCACCATTGCCATATGGCCATCATGACCGCATTTATGAGAAACATGAGGAGTTTTGGATTCATACGCTAAATGAATGGTTTCTTCAATGTGTAAAGCATCCAAATCAGCTCGAAAACCTACATTTTCGCCTTCCTCTTTTCCTTTGAACAAGGCAATCACTCCATGTCCTCCCACATTTTGCCAGATTTTATCAGGTTGACAACTCGTAAGAAATTCTAGAATGATCTGTGCAGTCTTTTCTTCCTGATTGGAAACTTCAGCATGGGCATGTAATTGATGTCTTAATTTTACAAGCTCTTCTACATCAAGCTTTAAATCCATAAAAAATAGTTTTAACAGAGTCTAACAGGCTTCTATCGGAGCAAAAAAAGTCTTCATTCCAAAATCGGGTTCAAATTACAACACTTTATGCATTTTCATCCCAGAAACCATTTAAACTTTATTCTACAGTTTTTTCAATATAATTGGAATTTAAGATACCTAATGCCCCCATGTATTTAACTTTAAAATTAATCAAATCTCCAACTTTGCGCTTCTTAACATTTTCTCCTAAATCTATCACAATCATATCGGAGCTGGAACCGACAATTTCAAAGTCATAACCATCTAAAATCAGATACTTAGGGTCGATATCCAATACCCCAATATCTAATATAGCCCTATAACTGGTCTCACCATACAATGATTCATCAATTTCAGTGGTTTCTCCCTGAGGATTTGCGGCCATTTCGCCCATCGGTACTTTTGGCTTTTCTGTTATTTCTATGATTTCAGTAAAAAGCTCCAGACAATCATCATGCATTCCTTCAATGGTAGTTTCCTCAAAAAGATTAGCCCCAAAGTAAAGTGTTTCTCCAATACGGAAATGGTTAACCCCAGCAGGAATCTGCTTGTTCATGATCAATGGAATAGTGACAGATGTTCCTCCAGAAACCAAAGGCAACTTTCTGTTGAACTTCAACTCGATAATCTGTTTATACAAGCTCAACTGGATGAGCTTATCTTGTGAAGGCATGACACCATGAAGGCAGTTCAAATTCGTTCCTATTCCCTCAATTTGAATGTTGGGTAATTCAAATACCTTAGCATAAAAATCTATCAAATGATCACCCATCACCCCTTCTCTCAAATCACCAGTTTCTACCATGATGATCACCTTGTGCTTCTTCTTCTGTCGAACAGCCTCATCTGACAGGAGTTTCAAAGTATAATATTCCGTATTCATGCTCATATCAGCATATTTCACTATATCTGGAATACTCCTTTTTGCGGGTGGCTTTATGTAGCAGGTTTTTACAGTAGAGTCAATTTCCTTTACTTTTTGCAGGTTCTTAATCCTAGAATCGTGGATCTCCCTGAAACCCAAATTGATAACTTCCTTCAAATAAAGTTCGTTGCCACAAAAAAGCTTGGTAACAGCCCCCCAATCTAAGTTATTTTTAGTAAAAAGCTGGTGTAAAAAATCAAAGTTATGTTTAAGTTTATCTTTGTATAATTTTAAAAATGCCATATTTATTTCTTTAACCTCATCTCCAAATATTTGTTGGTGAAGCCTAATTTCTCATATAAAAATTTGGCAGGATTTTCTGGTTCCACATGAAGGGCAATATCTCCTTTCGCTGTATTGATTGCTTTTCTCATCAGCTCTTTACCAACTCCTTTACCCCTCTGGTCAGAATGAACAGCTATGTACACCAATATGTTTTCAGGGATATAACCTGACATTCCTGTTTGGTTGACCACTACTGCTCCTTTAATACTTCCACTCTCTCTAGCTAAAACTACAAATCCACCTTGATGACCAAATGAACTGAGTGCATAATCCAGACATTTCATAATGTCATCTTTAGAATCACCGAATTCATCAAGATGAGTATGAAGGAAATCCGCAATCTCGTTTTTTTGTAAAGTTGTTGCTGAGTCTATTGAAGTTAAAGTTTGAAATTCCATGTAGTTATTATTTTTTAGGATAAATTAGAGAGTAAGTTACGAAAATTATTGCTGAAAATGATATTCCAAATACATTGGGATCTAATCCTGCGGGTAATTTAAATAAAATATCAGAAAAAGGAATTCCAATAATCTGCATTTTATTAATTGATTCTACCACTTGACCGGGCGACATACTATCGATGCTAATCCCGATAAAATCTATACTTGATTTTGCTTCACTTATAAATGTTCGTAATTCAGGCATTTTAGTTGCAGTTCCGAAGGTGATTTTATTAGCCTGAAGTAATGCTGTAGTTAAACCACCGGTTATCATAGCCCAAAATGCTGCGTTACTATTGCTCTTTTTCCAAAACAATCCACCTAAAATCGGGATAAAAAGACCTGAAACCATAAAAGCATAACTGTATAGCATTAGACTTAACACATTTTCCATAGCACTGGCAAGTAAAAGCGCTACAGCCCCAACGATCAAGGTTACCACTTGAGATAACCGTAACTCTTTTTTATCAGAATTAAATCTATTGGTGAATTTCTTTATAAAATCTGAGACAATATTTCCTGAAGATGCCATCAAGCAACTATCAGCTGTAGAAAGTATGGCTGAAAAATATGCGGACATCATTATACCCAACAATCCAACAGGGAGAACAGTAGCTAGCATCATGGGCAAACCCTTTTCTGGATCTGCTTCCGCTATATTTTCAGGCCCCAGAGCTGCAAACATTCCTTGATCTGCCGCCACCCTAGCCAAAACGCCCAATGCAACTCCCATAAATGCCATAATTGGCCACTCAAACACACCTGCAATAAACCATGCTTTCTTCGCAGTCTTGACATCTCTACTTGCATAGATTCTTTGATACAATGTCATGCCTACAAACCAGATAGGGATAATGGTAACAACCCAATATATTATATCTTGCCAGCCGATATTAGTAAAAGAAAGCATCTCAGGATCTAAAGTCTCCTTTATAGCCTGCCATCCCCCTACCGCGGTATAAGAAAGCGGAATTCCAATGAAAATTAGTCCTCCTAGCAAAAGTATCCATTGAATGGTATCGGTGTAAATCACTGCTTTTATACCACCCATGACGGTATAGACCACTGCGATAACCCCCATGATAATTAATGCATGATTCAAGCCCAATTCGGGAAATGTTCCGGAAGCTAATTTTGCCCCAGCTAATATTTGGGAGCTAGTAAAACCCAAATAACCAATTGCTGAAATTAAGGCAGCTAATAATGCCGTCTTCTTATCAAAAAAGTACGCAAACAATTGAGGCATAGTGTGGAATTTTTCAAATGCTTTATTCCCTCTAACTATAGGAATTAGAAAAACCGCAGCTAGCCACGCACCTATCAATCCTGTAAAGAGCATCCAAGAACCTGATATCCCAATGGTAAAGCCTAGTCCGCCCAAACCGATTGAAAACCCACCTCCAACATCTGTAGCCACAACACTTAATCCAATATGCCAGCTGGTCATTTTCCTACCTCCCACGTAGTAATCATCCATCCCCTTGTTTGATCGTAGGAAATAATATCCCACCCCTAACATGGCAATCATATAAGCTATAAAAATAGAAATATCTATAATATGCATATTCTATAGTATCAAAAATGAAAATTGTATTTCAACAATAAGATTGGATTAAAACTTAAACTACGAAAAATTTGGCAATTCGTAAAATCCGAGGAAAGTCAGATAGTGTCGAAGACGCGCTTAAGAATGGAGAATATGCGCTCTATTTTTTCTTATTAATTAAATAACTGTAAATCAAGCAACAAGTGACTTTCTATATATATATATATATATATCATTACAAAAGAAATGCTTAGCTTAGTACACTTCTTGATTGAGGGAATAAGTTTCATTTTGCTCAAACCATTTGCGGAGCTCTATCAAAGCCTTTTCGTAATCATCCACCATTAAATCTCCAAATTCATCAGTGGGCAGTGGGAAGTTCTCAATTGCAGGAGCAATCGCTTCCATAATTCGATATGCACAAGTGATTTTTTGATTGCTGTTGGGGTCAGCCGTACTACAATTGGCTTCATCGTTTAGGATTTGACTTTCTAAAAATTTAAATATTTGAGGTTGACGAGTATAAACCAAACCCGGTACAATATCATAGGCAAAAGCATCATTAATGGGGGCTTTTTCAAGTTTACTTATAATGTATTCTATAGCAGACTGATTGTTCATTCTTGCCAAAGCTAAGCGAATATTCCATTTGGTTACTGGAGACTCCTTAAGGGCTATTAAGCCTACCAATTGCGATTCTGCTTTTTTCAATTGCAAGAAACCCAGAAGTTTGACGAAATCATTGAAATGAGGCGTTTCAGCATTTAAATGATTTAAGATTCTAGTCTTCTGACTTTCTATAAAAACAGTATTTTTGAAATTAGTCATAGCCTCAATAGCATTCCCAGCAATGCCTCTGTCCGGATCATTTAGCGCTTTAATTTGCTGGTCAATTGCTTTTTGTTTTACTGACTCATCCTCCGAAACTTGAGCAATCCTATTGCTTAAACGATATGCCTTAGCACGAATCCGAGCTGTGCTATCGGATTGATATTTTTCGAGTTCAGAAAGAAGCAGGTCAAAATCATTTCCTTGATCAAACAAGCTTTGAGGAGCTGTTGCATAGCTACCATTTTTGGCTTCTTTGAAATATTGGTTGAGCGTAACAACTGGAGACTGAGCCAACATAGTAATGCTGATGAATTGTAGGGTTATGGTTATGAGGGGTTTCATGGGGGTTTATTAAATGAATTTTATAGATAATAATAAATGAAATAAGAAAACTTAGTAAGTTAATCATTCACATCCTCATATGTAACTACGGAATTCAAAGTCGAATTTAAATAATCATTTTCTTTTTTGTCGAATCCATTTAGCTCTGCTAAATAATTTCTTGCTATAATTACAAATTCGTTAGAACGATGAATAATCTCCTCTAATTCTATATTTGCAATCAGATTCTTCCAATTATTTTTCGTCAATTCTGCCCCCCCAGTAAAGGTTAAAAAATTATTACTTTTGTAAAAATATCGTATCTCAATTTCCACTGGGGTAGTTGTTGAATTTGCAATTTCTTCATAAGATTTACCATAACCAGTATAAACCTCCCCTTTTAATATTTTTTTATAAAAAACTAATTCTCCATTGTTGAAAGCAAAGTAATTTAACTCTGTACGATATGGAGGTACTTGTCTAAGATAAAGTGATTCTTCTTTTTTAAAAATTCCATTTCTAGTTTCTATTTCCACTAAAACTATATCTTCTTCATCATAGTAATATGTTCTTTTAGCATGATTATTAAAATCATTTATGTCAAATGAATACTCACTACCTGATTTTGTAGTGTAATTTTTATAATTATTATGACGTAAATCTCTCTCCCGAATATCTAAATAAAAACCAGACAAAAACCTATTATATATATCTACAAATGAGTTAGGTATAATTCTTTTCTTTAAATTACTAGTATCTCTAGATAAACGAGTAATGTATTTATCAATATTTTGTTTCTTTTGGGCTGTATCTATTGAATTTTTATTTAGCTTATATATCCCATAAAAGTCTAAGCTATCCTTAATTTTTTCAGGAATTAATTCTTGCCCTCTTATTTTTCTTATTACATTTTGAATTTCAGTCAATGACATCTCTTCTAATTCTTCCTCTGTGTGGAACATAAGTAACGAATCTCTTAATGTTTGATTTTGACCAAAACAGCTTGGTACATAAATAAACATCACAAAAAGTAATACTAATATATTTTTATTCATACAAATATCCTTTCATTTTAGGTAATCACTTGTCTTACTTTCCTCAATCTCAAAATGCATATAATCAACAGAGTATCCATTCCAATCCATCCCACCCCATTCAATATCTTTGTGGCTTCAAAACCTTTCAATTAAATCTAAAGGGACGTTACAGAACCCATGTTCAAATAATTTATTATTGAATCTATTACTTTGCCAATTTCTACTGCAATTTTCGAAAAAACACTAAATCCTATTGCTAAAACTCTCTTTCACTTAATTTATTTATACCCTCCTTCAATCCTGTAGAATAAAAATCTTTGTCATCATCAAAAATACCAATTTCTCTGCTGTTCATTTGATTTACAATTCCTTTACAATCTCTATTTCCATTTAATCTTTCTTGGATATTCTGCCATTTAAGCTTCTGTAATTCATAGGGTATCTTGTAGGTTGAAATAATTTCAAATTCTTCAATATTCATTAAAAAATAACGCTTTAATTCTTCATCTTCTAAAACAATATTTTGAACAAAATCACATCCAAAAACCTGAAAAAAATACCAAAAATTAGTATAACCTCGTTGATCAGATATCTGAATTTTATCTAAAATATCGGAATTTGAAATGCTACTGCATGTACTTAATTTTTTTAAATTATTTTTTAAAAATAGCAATGCATCTTTATTCTCAATATTTTCTGTTTTTATTTGTTGTAGAGTATTATAAAAAAATGTTGATTGAAGTATTATCACTAAAGAATCTTTGCTTGCATAATATCTACTTTCAGTTGTGTCACTTATTTTCTGAGATAATGAGTTTAAATAGGCAATCCATTTTCGTTTGTATTTTTCACTTTTATTTAAGACAGATAATAATTCGGGAAGAGTATGAGCATACTCAAACATATTTAAATTATCAAAATCTTCAATTATACTTGCCTTAATTGGACTTGATACTTCCCTTAAGTTTTCTGAGTATACTTTTTCTTCTACAACTTGTACCTGAGAAAAACTATTAAACAAATTCAAGAAAATAACATGAATTAATATTAACTTTTTCATACTATACGTTATCTATTTATTTCAATTTCCATTTTAATAATCAAATCATTGTTTTCTGCATAACTGTTTCTTCTGCTGATATACTCATTTATAGAATTCAATGTGTTAACGGATGTGCCATTTGATTCATAAATAGTTATTGGTTGAATTTCTCCTCCAATATCAAAATTTATGTAACTGGAGGTGTAATTTGTACCAACTGGAATTAAACATCCCGTGATATCTGTATAATTTGTTCCAGAATGAATTAAAATTCCTGTTCTTGTTCCAGACTTTTCAGTAGTTGTAATTATAGTAAATTCATTCAAACAATTAAGTCTATTTGTTTCACAATTATTTTCTTCGAACAAGTAAGTTTCACCAGGAATCCGTTTTTCACTTCCCCTTGTTCTTTCTTGACTTAATGTCCCTGCTTCCCTCTCAATAATGAAACCTGACACTGAATCATTATCAATTGAAAAACTACTTAATGTATTTTTAAGATTCTCTGCAACTAAATCAACAGACATTTTTACTCTTAGCGTATCGTCCCCGAAAATATAACGACTTAATTGAGGATATGCACTTTGTTTTACCCGTAAACGTAGCATTGGTTTTATGTTGTCATTCCCAATTCTTCCATCAAACTCAAGGATTGCTTGATTGGCATCTTCAGAACTCAAATATGCATATTCAATCATTGGGTCTATAATATGGTCTCCTGAGTAGTACCAATGCTCCACAATAATCTTAAAAGGATCATTTTCTCCAATCCTGATATTTCCTTTATAAGAATAATAATTTTCAATAAATGAAGTAATATTTAGGTCATTTATGCTATCTCGATTTGATTGCCTAAGTAAATTTACTAAGTCAAGAACTTTTTGTGAATTAGTTTCAATAGCCATCTCCCCCTCCTCATCTTCATTCAACCAACTTACCATCGCTTCTGGATCATGAACCAAATCCCATTGGTGTTTATAAAGGTCGGTGCCCTCATCCTTGTAATCCATTAGGTTATTAGTAGCATTTTTTGCTGCTACGTAGCCTTCATCGCTAAAAGTATGGTATAATCTAAAGGCGCCATGACCGAGCTCGTGGGCAATGGTTTTGCTTAAATTGTTGGTATTATTGGAATAAATATAACCATACTGCCTTTTTAAAGGCATAAAGCCGGCTATATCGGCTACCTCTTCATTGATCACAAATAGGTAATAAGCATCATTATCAAATTCTACGCTGCGCTTATAGTCGCGATTAAACTGCCGCATATTTTGCGGAAAACTGGCTAGCCATCCACTCTCGCCTTCATTTAAGTTCTCTAGCACATCTGAACTTACTTCGTAGGGTTCGGCTATGTTCAAATCCCAACTGGCAACTGCTTGTCCATAAATTTGATTTAGTTCTTGCTGAAGGCTGGAAGCAACTGGAACTTCTGCATCGTTGACTGGGACAATCACTACCTTATTGCTAATCAGATCGTATTGCTTCACCTTCAACTTTCCTACTGGCACTTGCTCTTCTTCTGTTTCACCCTCAGCATTGGTTCTTTCTTGTAACACAAATGCTGTTACTTCCTCGTCTTCTGTGCTGGTCTGCACCCTTACACTTTTCTCATTTACCTCTTCTCCCGGTGCAAATCCAAGGTTAGTCGATAAGTTTTTAAAGCCCACGGCTTCAGGAAATTCATCTGTGCCTGTGGCCTCAGCCAGCACAGGGTCTGAACTTCCCATGGAAATTGATTTCCAAGCCATCCAATAAGCCTCTCCATTGAGGGTCGTTTGAGTATAATTTCCAGCTAAAGTTTCGTACTGCTTGCTATCAAACCCGTATAGCTGCTGTGGGCTTGCTTTAAATTGGACGAAATAATCGATCGTAGCGTCTTCAGGTAGCGCATCCGGATTTGATGGATTGTCATTATAAGGCCCACTCACTTCTCCATCATCACCCACGACCCAAATATTTCCTACATCATCCTCTATCACAATATCTCCATCTTCATTTTCATCAGCCGTTTCGGGGTCTATATCCGTTTCGTTTCCTCCTGAATCTATTATCGTGATAACACCAGTATCTTCATCTACTATCACATCAGCTATCTCGTCTTCTATCTTGATGTCGGGTTCGGGAAGCTCGTCAAAGCTGTCTTCCTCTCCCTCTTCCTGATCGCCCGTTCCCTCTTCGCTAAGTTCAGGATCGCCTTGATCCAAGCCTATGATAAATGGACCCGTAGGGTTATAGACACTCTCTATATTACCATTGATTAGTTGCTTGTCGGTATTGATGGTAATGCTGTTGAGCACCGCTTCCACTCTAGCCCCGTTGAACAAAGGCACTTCTATCAAACCCCTTCCTGTATAGCTATCACCCAGTTGGTTGAGTTCGGTCAGGATTACTGTAAATCCTGCTGCGGTTATTCGATCACCTATCTTTAATTGGTCTATGGGTTCTTGGTTGGTAATCTCCGGCCTATTAGGTTCTGCTCCACAGTCAATATCCTGTATTTCCTGTTGGAGTGTCTTTAATGTGAGGATGTTCTCTGTATCGCCTTCTATGGCTCCACAGCTGGGGATAACCTTAATTTCGTATTCTGTATCAGCTTGCAGATCATAGACCACCTGAGTTTCCAGATTGGTACCGTAATTGAACCATTTTTCTTCTCCTGTTTTTCTTATCTGTGCTATATAACGGTTATGATTCCATTCGCCCTGCCACCGTATTCGGATGCGGTCGGTGCCCATGGCCTCTGCTCCCAAATTGGTAATGGGTTGACAAGCATCCCCGTACTGAAAAGATTTCACTTCACTTTTACCCTGGTTCTTGAATAAGTCACGACCATTGAGATTAAGAGCCTGCACCTGCCATGCATAACTTCTTCCCGGAATCAAGATGGCATCATTGAGTCCATAGAAATAGCTGGTGGTTATGACCGTAGTTTCTAATAAAGGTCGAGTGGTTCTGGCTACTTCATTGGGATTTCTGCCTTCTGGCCATATTTCCCACAGCTTAAAAACATATTCTGTTTCAAATGCACTGTTGGGGGAGGAGGTATGCCGTGGTGTCCACTGGAACTGTAGTTGCTGCGGGTCTTGCAGCCTGATCTTTTCTTCAAAAGGAAGATTTAATAATGGCGGATCATTAAGCACCAGCCATGCCATCGAGGTCCCGATATTACTAACCCTGTTACTTCTATTATAATCTAGTACTTCTATCTTAAACTGATAAAATCCTTCCGGTAACTTTTGAGTGGAGGCCAGTTGGCTGCGGTTGATGCCGCTGACTTCCATATTTTGGATATTAAGGTATTGACTCAAGTCAGTAGCGTCAACTTGGTAGGGCATTCCAGGATCAAGCCTGATGGGTCCCGGACTAAAACCTCTTCGGGTTCTTAATCTAATACCCGCCCCTTCAATGGTAATGCGGAGTTTGGCTTGATAGTTAGTTTGGGTAAAATCACGAAGCGACAACTGGATATTCCATTTGTTTTGGTTGGCATCGCTATAGTCAGAGAGGTAAAGGCTATACGGAGGTATCAAGTTGGAGGTCACCTGCACAGGGTTGGCGGCTGATTGGGAATAAGAGGTAGTTGGGTTTAAAAGGACTAATGTGCTTATTAAAAGTGTGAGCACGACTTGGAAACTCACGCTAACCTTTTTCAATAGAATGATGATCAATAATTTAAAATAATGGCTATAAAAACACAAGCTTCTAGCTCGTACTAACACTTTTCGTATGTGTTTAGGAGGGTATGGTTTTAGTTGAAATGGAATGACTGGGGATTTGGTTGTTTTCTAGCTTTATTTTAAATCCAAAAGTATGGATTTTGAAATAAAATCACAAAAAAAGGAAACAAAAAAAGGGCCGAAGCCCTTTTCAAAATAATTCAATATTTAATTAATCCTGAGAACCCACTTTAGCTCCCAAATATTCTCTATTCATTCTTGCTATATTGGATAAGTCAATCCCTTTAGGACATTCAGCAGAACAAGCTCCTGTGTTTGTACATGCACCAAAACCTTCTTCATCCATTTGGGCTACCATTTTTTGTGCTCTTTCTGAACTTTCTACTTTGCCTTGAGGCAACATGGATAGCTGAGAAACTTTTGCACTTACAAAAAGCATTGCAGATGCATTTTTACAAGCTGCAACACAAGCTCCACATCCAATACAAGTAGCGGCATCAAAAGCTTCGTCTGCTACGGATTTCGGAATTGGTATTTCGTTAGCATCTGGAGTTCCACCTGTGTTAACGCTCACATATCCACCGGCTTGAATTACTCGATCAAATGCACTTCTGTCAACAGCTAAATCTTTAACGATTGGGAATGCTTTTGCTCTCCAAGGCTCAATTGTGATTGTTTCACCATCTTGGAAACTCCTCATATGAAGTTGGCAAGTAGTTACTCCTCTTAATGGGCCGTGTGGCTCTCCATTAATGTACATACTGCACATTCCGCATATACCTTCACGACAATCGTGGTCAAAATGTACGGGATCTTCGTCTTTATCGGTTAACTGTTCATTTAAAACATCAATCATTTCCAAGAATGACATATCAGATGACACACCATCCAAATCATAAGTTTTAAATGCTCCTTTATCTTGATTATTTTTCTGTCTCCAGATTTTTAATTTGAATTTCATAATTAAAATATTTTAGATGACTAAAAGCTTATTTGTAGCTTCTCTGTGTCAGTTTTACATTTTCGAATATCAATTGTTCTTTGTGAAGTGTCTCAGGTTTTTCAGGACCTGTATACTCCCAAGCGGCTACATAAGCAAAATCCTCATCATTACGTTTAGCCTCACCTTCTGGCGTTTGATGCTCTTCTCTAAAGTGTCCTCCACAAGATTCTTCTCTATGCAATGCATCATCTATCATTAACTCTCCTTGCTCTAAGAAATCAGAAACTCTTGAAGCTTTTTCTAAAGAACTATTGAATTCTTCATTCGTACCTAAAACCTTTACATTTTTCCAGAAATCAGCTCTTAATTCTCTCACCATCTCTTTGGCTTTTTTCAAGCCTTCTCCTGTTCTAGACATGCCACAGTAATCCCACATAATTTTTCCTAATTCTTTGTGGTAGTGGTCAACTGATTTGGTTCCTTTAATAGAAAGTAACTTATCAATATTATCTTTCACTGATTTTTCCGCTTCTTTAAAAGCTTCATGGTCAGTACCTATTTTCTCATATTTTTCACCAGCTAAGTAATTACCGATTGTATAAGGAATTACAAAATAACCATCTGCTAGCCCTTGCATTAATGCACTAGCTCCTAATCTATTGGCACCATGGTCTGAGAAATTTGATTCCCCAGTAGCATACAGGCCATCTATATTGGTTTTCAAATTGTAATCAACCCAAAGACCACCCATAGTATAATGTACTGCCGGATAAATCATCATTGGCTCTTTATATGGATTACTACCAGTAATTTGACGATACATGTCAAACAAATTACCGTATTTACCAGCAATCGTATCTTCACCATCTCTATTGATCGCATCTCTAAAATCAAGGTAAACAGCTTTGCCAGATTCATTAACTCCTCTACCCTCATCACAAACATACTTGGCATTTCTGGAAGCCACATCCCTTGGAACCAAATTACCAAATGCCGGATATTTTGTTTCTAAGTAGTAGTCTCTTTGATCTTCACTTAAATCATTCGGATGAATTTCTTTCTTTCTAATTTTATCTGCTAACTCCTTGCTTGCTGGAACCCATACACGACCATCATTCCTTAATGACTCTGACATCAAAGTCAATTTAGACTGATGATCTCCACTAACCGGAATACATGTTGGGTGAATTTGAGTATAGCAAGGATTAGCCATTAAAGCGCCTTTCTTGTGTGCTCTCCAAGCTGCGGTAACATTTGACCCCATCGCGTTAGTGGAAAGGTAAAATACGTTCCCATACCCACCAGAAGCTAAAACAACGGCATGTGCACTATGCGATTCAATTTTACCTGTTACTAAATTACGGGTAACAATTCCTTTAGCTTTTCCATCCACCATCACTAAATCTAACATCTCAGTTCTAGGAAACAACTCTACCTTTCCATTTGCCACTTGGCGACTTAAGGCACTATAGGCTCCTAATAGCAGTTGTTGCCCTGTTTGTCCACGGGCATAGAATGTTCTTGACACTTGAGCACCCCCAAAAGAACGGTTTGCAAGTAAACCACCATATTCTCTTGCAAATGGAACTCCTTGAGCCACGCATTGATCTATAATGTTAACACTTACTTCCGCAAGTCTATACACATTTGCTTCCCTGGAACGGTAGTCACCACCTTTGATAGTATCGTAAAAAAGACGGAATACACTATCGCCATCATTTTGATAATTCTTAGCTGCATTAATACCTCCTTGAGCGGCAATTGAGTGCGCCCTTCTTGGACTATCTTGAAAACAAAATGCTTTTACATTGTATCCAAGTTCGGCTAAGGAAGCTGAAGCCGAAGCACCTGCTAAACCAGTACCAACAACAATAACATCATATTTTCGCTTATTAGCTGGGTTTACCAGCTTTACATTAAATTTATGATTTGTCCATTTCTCTGCTAATGGACCTTCAGGTATTTTTGATTCTAAATTCATAGTACAGTAATTATCCTTAACTATTGAAAAACATGATTAATGGAATACTAGCAAATGCAGCCGGAATAAGGATTGCATATACGATTCCTAATTTTTTAATGAATGGTGTATACTTTTTATGGTTAATTCCGAGCGTTTGAAAAGCGCTTGAAAAACCATGAGATAAGTGAAAAGCTAATCCCACCATACATACCACGTAAATTGCCACATACCACCATTCTGCGAATGCTGCATTAACAACTGCATACAGGTCTTTGTTTCCGGCTTCGTCCATAGGAATTGAACCCCAATGCATTTCGTACCAAAAATTCCTTAAATGGATAACTAAAAAAACGAAAATTATAAATCCCAAAATCCCCATATTTCTGGAAGAAAACGAGCTATTCGCAGAACCCTTTACCTGATCGTAGCCAACAGGTCTGGCTGCTCTATTCTTTGCAGCCAAAGCGATAGACATGATGATATGGATTAAGATAAATGCATAAAGTCCGTAAGAAGTGAATTTAATAATAGGATTCGAAGTCATGAATTTGGCATATGCATTAAATGCCAAACCACCATCATCAGCTAATAACTGAAAATTTCCTGCCAAATGGACCACCAAAAAAATGATTAAAAAAAGACCGGTAAGGGACATCACCAATTTCCTACCGATTGTACTTGTTAAAGTATCAGAAAGCCAACTCATATATTTTATTTTAATTATTAGGTTTATAATATATTGTTCGTCTCAAAGTTACATTTGGAACACTTACAAAACAATTGTGTTTTCTATTTTAAACAATTCTAAATAATATTGCTTATTTTGGATGTGCAAATAACTTATAATGATTCTTGAATGTTTTGATGTTTTGAGAACAATATTTTTTAATTTAACGTTTTAGATATTCTTATCAATACTATACCTGTGAAAAAAATCACCTTATTTACTATATTGATATTCTGCACTTTAGGAGAAACACTCGCTACACACATAAGAGCAGGTGAAATCACTGCTAGAAGAGTCGGCTGTAGTGGAAGGGAGTATGAATTTACTTTGACGGCCTATAGAGACACTGGCTCTGACATTCTATTTGGAAATGGAGAATTCAAATTTGGTGATGGAGAATCTATAATGTTAAACCCTGATGGCTTTAGTAGAAAAGAGATAATTGACGATGAAATAGAGTTAGTTGAATTCAAGATCACTCATAATTATAGTGCTGATGGGAACTACAATGTTTCTTATGTAGAAGATTTTAGGAATGTAGGGATTATCAATATGAGTAATTCCGGTGCAGTTTCTTTCTATGTGGAGACTTTGATTAGAATAGACCCCTTCTTTGGATGCAATGACACACCTATTTTCTTAATACCACCTGTAGATAAAGGCGCTATTGGAGTTTTATTTTACCATAATCCAGGAGCCTTCGATATTAATGGTGATAGTATTGCTTTTAAAATGGTAACCCCTCAAAGCAGACAAGGAGTAAACGTACCAAACTTTAGATCACCAGAGATTGCAGCAGGAGGACTCGACAGTCAACAGGAAGATCCAGCTACTCTAACATTAGACGAGGTTCTTGGTGATTTAATATGGGATGCACCAGGTCTAAAAGGAGAATTTAACGTTGCTTTTATTGCTGAAGAATGGCGGAAAATTGCAGGGGAATGGCGTTTTCTAGGGAGCGTTACTCGTGACATGCAAATCATTGTGGATGAAACCGATAACGACCCACCAGAATTACAAATACCACTCGACACATGCGTGGAAGCAGGAACTTTGCTTGAGGCGGAAATAATAGCTACTGACCCGAATCCTGAATCACTGGTTCGAATAGAAGGTTTTGGTGGTCCGTTTGTCTTATCACCACCAGCTGTTTTGAGCCCAACAAGCAATGATTTCTTTGAATCTCCTGCTATTTCAAATTTCTCGTGGCAAACTGATTGCTCTCATATTAGAGAAGATCCATATCTGGTAAGGTTTAAAGCGACCGATAGTGGTCCTGGAATACGCTTGACAACTTTCGAAACCTGGAGTGTAACGGTGGTCCCTCCATCACCAAAAAATGTGGTCGCAGAAAGTAAGCCTCAACGCTCCATCGAAATAAGCTGGGATGAATATAATTGTGGTAATGCTGAAGTGGTCCAAGTGTACAGAAGGGTAGACAGCTTTGAATTTGAGCCTGAAAATTGCGAAATCGGCATTCCAGAAAATGGCGGTTATGAACTGATTGGTGCAATCGAAGTAGGTCAAAACACTTTCTTGGATGATAATGCTGATCAAGGATTGGATTTTGGAGCCACTTATTGCTACAGATTAGTTGCCGTTTTTGAATTGCCAAAAGGTGGAGTTAGTTACGCTTCAGACGAGGTTTGTCAACAAGTTGCGGCCACAGGCCCTGTGATAACTAACGTAAGCATTGAGGAAACTGATTCCGAAAATGGCGAAATCATTGTAAGCTGGTTACCTCCGTTAGATATTGATACGGATGTTTATCCTGAACCATATAAATATCAAGTCTTAAGAAGTAATGGCGGTGGCTTTGAACCCATAGCAATCATTGAAAATGATACTACCTTTACCGTTTCAGATTTGAATACAGCCTCAGAGATTTATTCTTATCAATTAGAGCTTTATTTGCTAGATGATGAGGTAGTTGAAGAAAATTTAATTGAAATCTCAGCCAGAGCATCTACGGTAAGGTTATCATCCGTTGGATTGTTTGAATCAATAGAATTAAATTGGGAGGCAAAAGTACCATGGTCAAACACAAATCAAGATTACCCATATCATTATATATATAGAAATAAGGCTGGAGGCGACCCAAATCAGTTGACCTTAATCGATTCTGTAGATGTAACTCAATTTGGATTCCAATATTTGGACAGTGGTCAATTTAATAATCAAAACTTATCCAATATGGAGGAGTATTGTTATTATGTTACCACATCAGGAGGATATGGGAACGAAGATATCTTTGAGCCCCTACTCAATAATTCTCAGATTCTTTGCGCGAGGCCAGATGATCAAATAGATCCATGTCCACCTTTCGATGTTGGCTTTCAAATCGAATCCCCTGAAAAATGCTTAGAATTCCTAGCTGATAAAGATTGTGAATTTAATCAGTTCCAAAACGAGCTATTCTGGGAAGCAGATTTAGCGGATAGCTGTGATAGCCAGATCGGTTATTATGAAATTTTCTTTCAGAGTGATCTGGAAAGTGAATTTGAACTAATTGGAACCACCCAAGACACTTTTTTTATTCATGATAATCTTCCTGAATTTGCTGGCTGTTATAGGATTAGGGCAGTTGATCAATCTGAAAATAGAAGTCAATTCTCCGAGATTTTCTGTAAGGATAATTGTCCTAATATAGCTTTTCCAAATGTGTTTACTCCGAATGGAGACAACAAGAATGATACCTTCACTCCTTTCTTTAATAAGGATTTCACTCAGGCGGCTACTATTCCTTTAGAGAAATGTCCACGTTTTGTTGAAAAAATTGAGTTTAGGGTTTTCAACAGATATGGAAAACAGCTGTACTCTTATGAAAGCGGTGGGGAAAATAGTTTGTATATTAATTGGGACGGCACCAATTTTGGCGGTGAACCACTGCCATCAGCAACTTATTTCTTTGAAGCTATTGTAACCTTTGATATGTTAAGGCCGGAAAACCGTCAACAAAGTTATAAAGGGTATGTTCAAATCATAAGATAGCTTGAAGTCTTCAAAACCTATCATATTTTTCGATGGCGTTTGTAATTTATGTAATGGAGCTGTAAACTTCATTATTGATCATGATAAAAAAGGCCATTTTAAATTTGCGCCTTTGCAATCTAACGCAGCTGAAAAGCATGTACCCTTATCTATCCGAGAGAATACCGACAGTATCCTATTAGTAGATTCAAATAAAATCTATTCAAAAAGTACGGCAGCACTTAAAGTGGCCAAAAATTTAAATGGCCCTTGGAAAGCATTGTACATATTCATAATATTTCCAAAATTCGTTAGAGATTTTGTTTATGACCAAATTTCAAGAAATCGCTACAAATGGTTTGGAAAAAGAGATACTTGCAGAATGCCTTCAGAAGAAATCAAGAATAGATTTGTGGAAATGGATTAAGAGTCATGTTGCTATTCAGATTTTCCAAAAATTTATAACTTGCCACCGCAATTAGGTACAAATTTTAAATCGTAAAGAATCACCTATGAAAAGAGCATAAACTTAAAGGATTCTACTTGATGACATTGAATCCATTAAATTTATTGCGAATTCCAAGGTTCATTAAAAAAACAATTATAACATGAAAGCTTATGTATTTCCAGGGCAAGGAGCCCAATATCCAGGAATGGGAAAAGAATTATACGAAAACAACTCTGAAGCCAAAAAACTTTTTGACAGAGCTAATGAAATATTAGGTTTCGAAATCACAAAAATAATGTTCGAAGGCACAGCTGAAGAATTGAAAGAAACCAAAGTAACTCAGCCTGCAGTCTTTCTACATTCAGTAATCAACGCATTGGTTCACCCAGACTTTAAGCCTGAAATGGTAGCTGGTCACTCACTAGGCGAATTCTCAGCATTGGTGGCAAATGGCACCTTATCTTTTGAAGATGGACTAAAAATAGTCTACAAAAGAGCTTTGGCCATGCAAAAAGCCTGTGAAATCAACCCTTCTACTATGGCAGCTGTTTTAGGATTAGAAGATGAAGTAGTGGAAAAGGTCTGCAGCGAGATTAAGGAGGAGGTAGTTGTTCCAGCCAATTACAATTGTCCAGGACAATTAGTCATTTCAGGCTCAAAAAAAGGAATAGAAATTGCATGTGAAAAAATGAAAGAGGCAGGTGCAAAAAGGGCTTTACCTTTACCAGTGGGAGGTGCATTTCACTCTGCTCTAATGGAACCGGCTAGAGAAGAATTAGCTAAGGCCATCAAGGAAACGAACTTTAGCCAACCCAAATGTCCTGTTTATCAGAATGTAAATGCACAAGGATCAATTGATATAGAAACTATTAAAGAAAATTTAATAGCCCAATTGACAGCACCAGTCAAATGGACTCAATCTGTCCATCAAATGGTGCAAGACGGTGCCTCAATATTTATTGAAAGCGGTCCAGGAAAAGTTTTGCAAGGTTTGGTGAAAAAAATCAACAATGAATCCGAAGTTGGTCAATTATCGTAATGTAATTGACAAATAAATAATTTGAATATAATAGTAACTCTTAAAAAATTCTGATATTCAATTATTTACTGATAAATTAGACAATGATTAAGCCTGGAATTCCAAATAACGAAAATGAAAGGTTAAGAGAACTCCGCAGATTAAAAATTTTAGATTCTGAGCAGGAGAAAGATTTTGATGAATTAGTTGAACTTGCTTCTATCATTTGCGGGGTTCCCATATCTTTAGTCACCTTAATTGATACTGATCGACAATGGTTTAAATCAAAAAAAGGGGTAACTGTCGATTCTACCAGCAGAGATGTTTCCTTTTGCGGACATGCTATTTATAGTGATGATATTTTCATAGTTGAGAATACCTTAGCTGATGAAAGATTTTATGATAATCCATTGGTCACCGAAGACCCAAATATTAGATTTTATGCAGGAATGCCCATTAAATCTACAAATGGCTACAACCTAGGTACACTTTGTGTAATCGATTCAGTACCTAAAAAACTAAGCAAAACGCAAATTCAAGCATTGGAAATTTTAGGGGGTCAAGCTTCCAAACTGATTGAATTAAGAGATAAAAAGTTAAAATTAGAAGCTAGCAATGAAAAATTAGAGGCTTTAAATCAACTAAACACTCAGATAACTAGCATCATTTCCCATGATTTAAAAGGCCCAATTAACAGTATGCGGGCTTACTTAAATTCTAAATATGTTGATGCCAATAGTCCGAAAGACCTGGCTCAATTGTTTCCACTGGTTAAAAACAACCTCAACAGTTTACATGCATTGGTTGAAAATCTACTGGAATGGTCCCGAAGTAATAATGATGTTAAGCTAACAAATGTAAACATCAAAGATATTGTATCTGAGATTTGTACTTTATTTGAAGGAAATGCGCTGGAAAAGGAAATTAAATTAAAATGTGAGGTTGGAGTAGACATAGAAGTTGTAGCAGATTTGGCCATGATGCGATTTATTTTGAGAAATCTCATCAATAATGCCATAAAATTTACTGAAGGCGGAGAGATTGCGGTGGATATTGAACAAACTGAAGATCAGAAAGCAATAGTTAAAATAATTGATACAGGGGTTGGAATCCCGAATGCTTTGTTGGAGAGAATAAAATTAAAGGACAAGAAAATTTCTACCAAAGGAACTAGAAACGAAAAAGGCACTGGATTAGGTTTGCAACTGGTAAGAGAGTTTCTATCTATTCATAATTCGGAATTGAAAGTAGAATCAGAAGAAGGAAAAGGAAGTACTTTTTCTTTTGTACTTCCCTTGGCTTCATCCTAATAAAAGATTAATAGTTCTAATATCCCAAAATATTCAGCATACTTTCACTGGTTTGCTCTTCAGCAAAGAGCTTAGTACTGATTTTTCCGTTCTCATCTTTATTAACCAATACATGTTTCGGTGCTGGAATCAAACAATGTTGAATACCTCCATATCCTCCCAATGATTCTTGATATGCACCAGTGTGGAAAAACCCAACATATTGTTTTTCATTTCTTTCAACTTTAGGTAGAAACACCTCAAATGAATGTGCTTCTGAGTTGTAGTAATCCATGGAGTCACAAGTGAGTCCTCCCATTTTAACCTTATGAAAGGGTTCATTCCAGTTATTGACAGCCATCAAAATAAATTTTTGATTTAGACCCCAAACATCAGGCAAATGCGTTATGAAAGAGCCATCGATCATATACCACAACTCTTTATCATTTTGCAACTTTTGATCTAATATGGAATAAATCGTAGCACCGCTCTCGCCTACTGTATAACTGCCAAATTCGGTCATGATATGCGGAGTTTCAACATTGTTCTTCTCGCAAATCCACTGAATATTTTCCACTATCTGATCTACCATATATTGATAGTCATACTCAAAACCCAAGGAAGTTTTGATCGGAAAACCACCACCAATGTCAATAGTATCTAATTCGGGTGCTATTTTCTTTAACTCACAATACTTATCAATAAATCGACCTAATTCACTCCAGTAGTAAGCCGTATCTTTAATACCTGTATTGATGAAAAAATGCAACATTTTTAGCTTTGCCTTCTCGCTTTTAGCTATTTTATTTTGGTATAAATCTACTACATCATTGTAGCGTATTCCCAATCGGCTAGTATAGAATTCGAAGGTAGGCTCTTCATCAGAAGCTATTCTTATCCCAACTTTATAAGGCTTTTTAGCCTCGGCCTCATAGCTATCCAATTCATTCAAATCATCTAATACGGGTACAACATTTTCAAATCCGTCATTAATTAACCCATTAATGTATTGTCTGTAAAGTGGGCGCTTAAACCCATTACACACCACATAATGCTGCTTGGTCAAGAAACCCTTTTCATGCATCTTTCTTACAATCGGAATGTCGAAGGAAGAAGAAGTCTCCATATGGACCCCCGCTTTTAAGGCCTCTTCCATCACAAAAGAGAAATGAGAAGATTTGGTACAATAGCAATAAGTATAACCTCCTTTATAATTCAATTTTTTAAATGCATTAGCGAAAAACTCTCTTGCTTGGTTTATGTTCTGACTTATCTTGGGCAAATAGGTTAATTTCAACGGTGTGCCATACTTTTCAATGATATCCATCAAAGGGACATCATGAAATTTCAAGGCGTTATCCTCTACGGTAAATTCTTTTTGTGGCCAATAAAAGGTTTGTTCTATTAAATCTATGTAACTCTTCATTCAACTAAAGTTTAGTACGGTGTTGAAATGCAATATTGAATTATATTTGCAATCTTTGCAAAACTAAAATTTTAACGCTGAAACATTCGGGTTTTTTGATTAAATAATTCAATATTTTTTATGATTAATGTATTTGTAAATGATGAGACTTCCCCATTGAGGGCTGTGATATTAGGGACTGCCAGAGGGATAGGTGATGTTCCTAATTTAGATGATGCTTACGATCCTAAATCAAAAGAACATATAGCTGCTGGAACCTACCCTAAAGAAGCTGATATGGTTGAAGAAATGGAAGCATTTGCAAATGTTCTGGAAAAACATGGGGTGAAAGTTTACCGGCCTGAAATCATTGAAGATTACAATCAGATTTTTTCAAGAGATATTGGATTTGTTATAGAAGACAAATTCATAAAACCTAGAATTCTTAAGGACAGAAAAGAGGAGATAAAGGGCATTCAATATATATTGGAAAAAATAAATCCAAATCAAATTGTTTCGGTACCAGAAAATGTGAGAGTAGAAGGCGGGGACGTAATGCCATGGAATGACCATATTTTTGTAGGTTATTCTGAAAAAGAAGATTTCGAAAAATACATAGTAGCGAGAACTAACCGAGCTGGTTTAGATTTTTTAGCTAGTGAGTTCCCTAACAAAAAAGTTAAGGGATTTCAACTTAACAAGTCTGATGAAGTAGCAAAAGACAATGCCCTTCATTTAGACTGTTGTTTCCAGCCTATCGGAAAAAATCAAGCTATTATTTATAAAGATGGATTCAAATTTGCCGAAGATTACCAATATCTGGTAGATTATTTTGGCGAAGACAATTTAATCCACATCACCAGAGATGAGATGTATGAAATGAATTCTAATGTTTTTTCTATCAGTCCGAATGTGATTGTACTGGAGAGAAACTTCACTCGATTAGCTGGGCTTTTGGAAGCCAAAGGATATACTGTGGAAAAAGTACCTTATGCAGAAATTTCCAAAATGGAAGGTTTGTTAAGATGTTCAACATTGCCACTCGAAAGAGCTAAATAAATAATTTTTATCTTTTTGAAATTTTAGTCAAATGGAAAATAAACAAAGTACAGATACAATAATGATGATACGTCCTGTTCAGTTCAGATTCAATGAACAAACGGCAGTGAATAATTATTATCAAAAGTCTATTGCAGGATTAAGTGCATCAGATATCCAACTAAAAGCTGCTCAGGAATTTGACGATTTTGTTAAAAAGTTGAGAAGCAAAAAGATTAATGTCATTGTAGTGGAAGATACTCCTGAACCAAGCACACCTGATTCCATTTTCCCCAATAACTGGGTTTCTTTTCATGAAGATGGAAAAGTAGGTTTATACCCGATGTATGCGGAAAACAGAAGATTGGAAAGAAGACCGGATATTCTAGAAAAGCTGCAGACAAAAGAAGGAAGGAAGATCAGCGAAATTATCGACTTTTCTAAACATGAAGAAGATAATCGATTTTTGGAAGGCACTGGAAGCATGATTTTAGATCGTCCCAATAAGATTGTCTATATAGCTATTTCATTGAGGACCGATGAAACAGTATTAGATGAGTTTTGTAATAAATTTGACTACAAAGCCATAAAATTTACTGCAAATCAAACAGTGGAAGGAAAAAGGTTACCAATTTACCATACTAATGTTATGATGTGCATTGCCAATGATTTAGCCATTCTTTGTGCAGATTCTATTGATGATAAAGAAGAAAGAAAAGCTGTTATTGAAAGTCTACATGAAACTAATAAAGAGGTAATTGAAATCAGCGAAGATCAAAAGCATCATTTTGCTGGGAATATGTTGCAAGTAAATGGAACGGATGGAAAACCATACTTGGTGATGTCCTCAGCTGCCCATCAAATATTAAGTGAGGTGCAAATAAAAAGGATTGAAAAGTATTGCGAAATTGTAAGTAGCTCATTGGATACGATCGAAGCTTTGGGTGGCGGAAGTGCCAGATGCATGATGGCAGAAGTATTTTTACCTAAAGCATAATCATTCATTATATATTATAAATCACCCTCTATCATGTTAAATTTAACAGAAGAACTAAAAGCATTATCACAAAAAGCATTCAAAGCTCTTTTTGAACAGGATTTGGATGAACAACATATACAAATCCAGCCTACCAGGAAAGAATTCGAAGGAAGCCACACTTTAGTTTGTTTTCCCTTAGGACGGTTTTCCAAATTAAACCCAGAGCAAACTGCAAAAGCAATCGGTGAATATATGCAAGAGAATTCAGAGCTGGTCAATAGGTTTAATGTGGTAAAAGGCTTTTTGAATATTGTATTTGCTGACAAAGTTTGGTTGCAGTTAGCTTCTGACATAATGAAGACTCCTGATTTTGGCTTTAAAGCTGAAACAGGAAGGGAAGTAATGGTAGAATATTCTTCACCTAATACAAACAAACCTTTGCACCTGGGACACTTAAGAAATAATTTCTTGGGTTATTCCGTTGCCCAAATATTGAAAGCAAATGGGAATAAGGTGCATAAGGTACAAATCATCAACGATAGAGGAATTCACATTTGCAAATCCATGGTGGCTTGGCAAAAATTTGGTGAAGGTGAAACGCCTGAATCAGCCAAAATGAAAGGCGATAAACTGGTCGGAAAATATTATGTAATTTTCGACCAAAAGTATAAAGCCCAGATTGCTGAATTGATGGAGGCAGGAAAGACCAAAGAAGAAGCAGAAAAGGAAGCTCCACTATTGAAAGAAGCTCAAGAAATGCTTTTGAAGTGGGAGCAAAAAGATCCTGAAACCTATGCATTATGGGAAAAAATGAATGGCTGGGTTTATAAGGGTTTCGAAAACACTTATAAAACCATGGGAGTGGATTTCGATAAACTATACTACGAATCTCAAACTTTCTCCTTAGGTAAAGATGAAGTACTTCGGGCAGTAAAAGAAGGCCTGGCCTATAAAAAAGAAGATGGATCTGTTTGGATCGACTTAACTGAGGAAGGACTAGATGAAAAGCTGTTACTTAGAAAAGACGGAACATCGGTGTATATGACCCAAGATATCGGAACTGCAATTTTAAGGTATAGAGATTTCCCTAAAATTGAACAACAGATTTATACGGTGGGAAATGAACAGGAATATCATTTCAAAGTATTATTCATTATTTTGGATAAACTAGGATATGAATGGGCAAAAAGCTGCTATCACTTGTCTTACGGGATGGTCGATTTACCTACTGGTAAAATGAAATCTAGAGAGGGTACTGTGGTAGATGCAGATGATTTGATGGAGGATATGTTCGCGACTGCCAAAAGCAGAACTGATGAATTGGGTAAAATTGACGGTTTCAATGAAGAGGAAGCTCAAGAACTGTATCGTCAATTAGGATTAGGTGCCTTGAAATATTATCTCCTAAAGGTAGACCCAGTGAAACGAATGATGTTCAATCCTGAGGAATCTATAGACTTTCAAGGCAATACAGGTCCTTTTATTCAATATGTTCATGCTAGAATATGTGCGATCTTAAGAAAGGCTGAGCAAATTTGTATTCAGCCTAAAGTCAGTGAAAAGCTGAATTCTCTAGAACCAACTGAAGGTAATGTACTGCAATTGATAGTAGATTTTCCTGCTAAAGTTGACGAAGCAGCCAGAGAATATGCGCCATCAATAATTGCCAATTACGTTTATGAAGTAGCGAAAGCCTATAATAAATTCTATTCTGAGGTTTCTATTTTTAATGAATCTGATCAAGAAGCCCTAGCTTTTAGAATTGGTTTTTCTAGAATCGTAGCTGAAACTATTGAGAAATCAATGAATTTATTGGGTGCTGAAGTGCCGACAAAAATGTAGAAACAGTTCAGAATAGTAAATAAAAAACTAGCTTGGTATAAGAGGTCGGCCCGAAACTAGTTAAGATGTAAAAATTCGACAATATACATAAACTTAAGGACCACTTTTTTAGTTGGTAAAAATCTACAGTTTTCAATTGTCAGTTTGATTATTTTAGCGAAATAAAGCAGAATAAAATAATTTGTATCTAATATAGCTAAGTATGAACATTCACTATCAAATTCTGTTTCTTTGGCTGAATTTATCTATTTTCACACCATTACAAGAAACTGAAAAACTTATGAGTATATACGATTTTCAAGTACAGTCTCTGGAAGGAGAAATGATTGATTTTTCAATGTACAAAGGCAAGAATTTATTAATCGTGAATACAGCATCCGAATGTGGCTACACCCCACAATATGCTGATTTACAACAATTACATGAAGAATTTGGCGATGAAGTAACCGTTTTAGGTTTTCCAGCTAATAATTTCGGAGGACAAGAGCCTGGGTCTGACCAACAAATCGCCAGCTTTTGTCAGAAAAATTATGGCGTTACTTTCACAATGTTTTCCAAAATGGACGTAATAGGCAAAAATCAACACCCTCTTTTCAAATTTCTGAATGATAAGACAGGCAAAGAACCGACTTGGAATTTCTGTAAGTATCTAGTTTTAGCAGGTGGCGAGAAAATTAGTTTCTATCCTTCATCTGTCAACCCTGGTGAGATTGCTGAAAAACTATAAATATGCTCAAAAATTGGTTAGAAGCCTTTAGGCTAAGGACTTTACCATTGGCTTTATCATGTATTGGAATGGGTAGTTTCTTAGCTGCCTTTTATGGTCAATTCAGTTTAGCTGTTTGTATACTAAGTTTAACTACGACCCTTTTTCTTCAAATACTTTCTAACTTAGCTAATGATTACGGAGACAGCATACATGGCGCTGATAGTGCAGACAGAGAAGGTCCCAAAAGAAGTGTCCAAAGCGGAAGTATTTCTTCTAAGGCTATGTTCAATTCAATTGTAGTCTTTACCGCATTATCTTTCATAAGCGGCATAATGCTTCTGTATTTTTCAGTGGGAATTGGTAGTTCAACATTTTATGTTTTTCTGGGCCTAGGTTTAGCGGCAATCGCTGCAGCCATTGCCTATACTAATGGAAAAAGGCCTTATGGTTATAGTGGATTGGGCGATATTTCTGTGTTTCTTTTCTTTGGCATATTAGGTGTTTGCGGGACTTATTTCCTTCATGCACAAAGTTTTGAAGCCTTAATTTTATTACCTGCGGCTAGTTGTGGATTATTTGCTACTGGCGTTTTGAATATAAATAATATAAGAGATATTAAATCAGATAAAGCTGCTGGAAAAAACAGTATCCCTGTTCGGATCGGAATGGATAAGGCTAAAGTTTATCATGGCCTCATTATCATCAGTGGTTTAATCTCCTCAATTATTTTTTTACTATTAACAAACAATTACAAAACTATACTTTACCTGTTTTTTTGTTATTTCTTATTTGGAAAGCATTTATCAAACATGTATAAAGCAAATACTTCACAGGAATTTGATCCACAGCTTAAAATTTTAGCTTTGTCTACTTTGCTATTTGTAATTTTATTTGGAATCTCAATTTTAGACTTGTAAGACATAATTCATAGCACTTTTTTAATCGTTTTAAGATAAGATTCGTATATTTAATTGAACAACTAAAGAAAACTATATCACTATGAAAAAAATATTGGTTCCAACCGACTTTTCAGACCAAGCTAAATACGCACTGAAATTAGCAGTAGAAATTGCCAAAAAAACTGATGCTGAATTAATACTATTACACGTTGTTGAAATTCCAGGCCAAACATCTTTCAATACTATGGGGGAAGCCACTAATGTGGATGGTATGGAAGGAGTATTCGTCATGAAAATGATTGAACTCGGAAAGAAAAAATTGAAGGCCCTTAAAGAAGATGAATTGCTAGAGGGCGTTAATCTAAACACCGAATTAAAGGCTGGAAACACCTATTATAATATTTCATCAATTGTAAATGAATATGAGCCCGATATGATTATAATGGGAACTAGTGGTAGTAGTGGCGTTGATGAAATTCTAATTGGTTCTAATGCTGAAAAAGTAGTAAGAAATGCTAAGTGTCCAGTGCTAACATTAAAAGAGGAAATTAGTTTGGCTAATATTGACAACATTGTGTTTGCAAGTGCTCTAAAGAATGATGACAAGGAATTAGCTTCCAAATTAAAGGAAATTGCACATCTCTCTTATGCTAAGATACACTTGCTGAAAGTCAATACCCCAAATAATTTCGAATCGTCTGCCGTAACAGGCAAGCGAATGGATGAGTACATGAAGAAAATAGGCTTAGAGGCTGAAAAGCATATTCATAATGGAATCAATGAGGAAGAAGGAATTTTAGAATTTGCTAAAGAGAAAAATGTTGATTTGATAGCAATGGGCACGCACGGAAGAAAAGGGCTGATGCACCTTTTAAGCGGAAGTATAGCTGAAGACGTAGTAAATCATTCTAAAAGACCAGTTTTAACTTTGAAAATAGCTGATTAAATTAAAAAATTGTTTTAGTAAAAAAGGCTTAGGTGATTAATCACCTAAGCCTTTTTTTGTAGCCTCGTTAGTCAAAAACAAATTTACGGACTCACAAAACTTATAGAGAAGTTAAAGTATGGTGCAGGTCCCAATGAATTTCTCATCGAAAAAGGAGCCTCCCCTGCAATACCAAACACTCTTAAAGTTTCTGCACCATCATCCAAATAATCTGCATCATAAGAGTAATCAATCCTTACACCTGCTTGCACTGACCACCAAAAAAATCCTACTAGCCTCCTTTGGTATTCAAGCCTCGCCTTGATTTCGCCTCTTCGGATTTCAAAACTACTAATTTCACCAGCAGTTGGGTTAGATAAACCTCCAATTCGGTAGCTTCCGCCTTCCAATTCAAAGCCTGCCAACAACAGGTTAGTTTGATTAATACTATATCGGTAAAATGCCCTTGCGGGTAATAGCGCCTCAATTCCCCATTTTCGGTTTTGTGATGTGTAATTATAGAGTATGATCGGAACGTAGTTAGGAGCACCTACCCGATACGTTCTACTAATACCCAATGCCCACTGTAATCTATCGTGAGGTCGCTTACCAAATAAAGCAGCCGCAGAGTATCTCAAATATTGGTCTCCCAAATCACTTAAACTGTAATCACCACTCATATCAGCCTGTGCTTGCAACAACATAAAAGTTGTTTCATTAAAGGGCTTATATAATGTAGTAAATAGGCCAGTGGTATGTAAACTTCTCCCATTTAGTTGTTCTCTTAGGCCTCCTTCTTCAGCTCCAATATCATCCTGAAAGCGATATGCAGACTGCATATAATTCATTCCCATCTGCCAAATGAAAGAATTCGTAGATATCACCGGAATATTAGCGCTAATTCTTAAGCCTCCAGTGTAACCGATTCGACCCTCCTCAGCTAAATTATTATCAATAGCTTCTTTACGATCCTGATCAAAAGCATAGGCATCCTTTTCGATATTTGAATAGCTGAAATCATAGGGAAATTGCTGTTCGTAACCTATCGTAATGAACTTCGCAGGACTCAATCCCACTATCTTAGCATTCGCATAAGATTTAGTCTGTCCACCAGCATATTCTACTTCGCCATACGCGTCCCAATCAATCTCTTCCTCTTCTCCTTCTTCTTGTGCTTTCACAAATGATGTCGAGAGTACAAAAAAAAGCACAGTTAATAAAGATAAGTGTTTCATAATTCTTGTATAGACCTTTATTTATTTCTTAATAATTAGGCGCTTCCACACATCTGTCCGGCCAAAGGTTTTCATTCCAATGTAACCGCGGATGTCAAGGGTATTATCATCTTTCAGTGTAATTTCACTGCTGTAGGTGTTCCCGTTTTCAGGATCATAAATAGTCCCTTCCGTCCAAACTCCATCGCCTTGATATTCGAAATCTTTCAGCATCCGATAGCCTCTAAGCGGAGCTGAATGCATAGATTCATCGGGATTATTTTTATCCAGTTTTGGCTCTCCAGTTTCAGGATCGTTAGGTTCCTTCAGCCAAACAATTCGACCGTAGTATTTATCAGCTATCTTATCAATTTTGATTCTTGCCTTCCCATGACTTGGCTCCCAAACTCCGATCAGAGCATCTCCATCCTTGGCCTCTTGAGCTTGAATAGGACTTGAAACGTATATTGCTGATACTGCTAGTAAAACTATAATTAACTTTTTCATACAAATTTTATCTATTGTTTAACTTCTACTTCAAATTCTATTTGAGCCTTTATTGAAAAACCACTAGAAGGTTCTTCTTTTAAATTCACATCTGCTACAAACGTAATCTCGTCTTGTTTTAACAGCGCCACTAAATTCTCTTGCTCGTCTGCGATTGACATTTCAAATGAACTCAGGTTTGTCTCGACAGGATTAAGTACAGCTACTCTTTGCATGTCAGTGCCCGAGGCTGCTAACTGCATTATGATTCCTTCCAACAGATCCGACTTTTTCGGTTTTTCCATCTCTACCCTAATAGCTTTCACTTTGGCATTCCTTATATTGTTAATATCAATCCCATCTAAGTCGACCTGCCAAATACCTGTAAGCGTGTTAGAGCCTTCCATTGGATATTCTTCCGACATTTCTACTGCTATAGATGATATTTTCTTTGTCTCGGTATCGCTACAAGAAAACAACAAAACTAAAATCGAACTAAGAATTAATGCTTTTTTCATATATACTTCCATTTATACATCTTTCAGATTACATATAATATTCAAATGGAAAATTATATAATTATAACTTACAATTTCGATTTTAGCTTTATGAAATTTTGTTATAATAGATATAACAAAATATTATGTTAGATGCTAATTGGATGAGCCGAGCCTTGCTAAGGTAGCCAGAGATGAGGCGCAGGTAAATAATAATAGCTTTCAAGAGCAATTAATTTCTATTTCATTCACTGCTCTAGAGGAGTTAAGGCAATCAATAATATTGCTGTTTGTTATACAATCACTTTCGCCCGTCCATCTTAAATTATATACTTACATAATATAGACAACAGCTTAGAAGTTACTTATACAACTCGCTGGTCAACCCACAAGTCGCATAATGAAAAATCTGCTAAGCTTTATACTACTTTCTTGTACAATTCATGAATCATACTCACAACATATTACCGGGATCATCCAATCTGAAGAAGACGGCTTAGGAATTGAAGGTGCCCATATTGTCAACATTAGCAAAAACTTGATGGCCATTTCCTCTGAATTAGGAAATTTTAGAATTGAAGGTGAAACCGCTGATACTTTAATGGTAAGCAACATTAATTATGTTTCAAAACAATTCATCTATTACGGAAACGATAAAGTCTCCATACTATTAAAACCAAATCTAATTCAACTTGAAGAGGTGATTGTTAGCAACCTACCTAAAACTGCAAACGACTTTCGTAAAAAATTAATTGCAATGCCTATGCAGCACAATGATCAATTCATTCCCTTTGGCGTAACGCCAGGAAAAGCTCGGTCTGAGATCCCTCCGCTTTACGATCGAGATATTAGCGGTATAAAATATAAGTTTAGCGGAAAACGTACTAAGGAAAAAGTTAAATACTATAGGATTAAAGCTGATCTTGACGACTCAATTATTAGAAATAAAAAATACAACAGGGAATTAGTTGCTTCACTTACAGGATTGGAAGTAGTCGAATTAACCAGTTTTATAAATTATATGAAATTAAGCAAGTATTTCTTGGATAGCTCTTCAGCATATGAAATTGCCGAAAGAATCAAAGAGGAATTTGAAGAGTATCAGGCGGTAAAAAATTAGAACTGAAAGTATGGAAAACATCTCAATTGAATTAAGCATAGAAATGTTTGCTAAAAGATCAATCAGTTAAATAGAGGTACTATTAAATTATAGGTCTACACCTAGATTATATACATCAGTAAAATTTTCAAATTGAAATATGATTTATTAGTGGAATAAATTACATTTACTTAGTTGAAATCAGGCCTATTTGATTAGTCATAAAAAAATAAACATCAAATAGAATATTTTATATACAATTATTCTTGAACCAGTAGTCTTAGATTTTTACGTAAACGAACCAACATATCGACTTATGTCTTCATCTAGCAAAAGAACCCAAAAGGCACTCCAAACCTTAAATATGCTCCATGACATTCCAGAGCTGATAAAAAAGGTGAAGAATAAATCAGGAACTGTAGAAGACCATCAGTATTTCCCTATTGAATTCCCAGTAAGCGATGAAGGCTCTTCAAAAAGAAAAGCCTTCATCAAAGATTATTTACAGCGAAATCCTGAAAATTTATTTCAAGAAAGCGAGAAGATTACCGCAGAAGATTTCAGGGGAAATATTGAAAATTTTATAGGCTGCATTCAGCTTCCAACCGGAATGATAGGCCCACTGAGAGTAGTGGGATCAGTAGCTCAAGGCGATTTTTATGTCCCGCTTGCTACAACCGAAGGTGCCTTAGTAGCTTCTTACCAAAGAGGGGCAAAAGCATGTACGCTGGCTGGAGGCGCTACATCTATTTGCCTAATTGAATCGGTCAAAAGATCTCCTGTTTTTAAATTTGATAATCTAGGAGATTTGGGCAGCTTTTTGGTTTGGTTTTATGAGCAAACTGCTCATTTCCATAAGTTAGTCCAAAAAAGTAGTCGATTTGCTCAATTGCAGGATATAAGCTCCAATATAGAAGGCAACCACCTCATTTTGACTTTTGAATTTGAAACGGGTGATGCATCAGGACAGAATATGGTAACCATTTGTACGGATCATATTTGCCAATTCATTTTAGCAAATAGTCCTATTAAACCTCTTAAATGGTACGTAGAAGGCAACTACTCCGGAGATAAAAAAGCTACTTCTCTATCATTCTCGAGTGTAAGGGGCAAAAAAGTTACAACGGAAATTACCTTGCCAGAGTCTATAGTTAGAGATGTACTGAAGAGCAGCCCGAAAGAGATGGAAGAATATTGGAAAACCTCCACCTTGGGAACCATTCAAAGTGGTGCCATTGGGGCGCAAGGTCATTATGCCAATGGTCTAACAGCCCTGTTTTTAGCAACAGGTCAGGATGTTGCATGCATTGCAGAAGCCGCAGTTGGCGTGACGCGAATGGAGGTAAATGAAAGTGGCAATTTGTATGCTAGTGTCACTTTACCTAATTTAATTGTAGGTACCATTGGAGGCGGAACCGGTCTGCCTACTCAAAAAGAGTGCTTAGAATTAATGGACTGCTATGGAGAAGGTAAGGCTAGAAAATTTGCTGAAATCTGTGGTGCTGTTGTTTTAGCTGGAGAATTATCTATTGCGGCCGCACTATCGGTTGGTCATTTTACAGCTGCGCACCAAAAACTAGGAAGAACAAAATGAGTGGTTATATCATCAATGAACACAGTAAAGAAGCGGAAAACAAAGCCTCATTTTTAAAGAGATTGTATATCTATCAAAAAGAACGTTTCCCAATTTTAGGACATGGTATTTTAGTGGCTGTATTTAGTTTTTCAGCCATCTCCTACTCAAGAATCAGCCGTGGTGCTGAAGGCTTTGTCAGCACGGAAAAATATTTACTAGGAATTTTCACTACCATTACCCTCTTCCTTTTAGTCCGAATTTTAGATGAATTTAAAGATGCAAAAGATGACGCAAAATTTCGACAGGAATTGCCAGTTCCAAGGGGACTGATTTCATTGAAAGAATTAGCGATTATCGGCTGGCTTGTTTTTATAGCTCAAATCATCATCAATACTGTTTTCTTTCCGAAGATGTTGCTTTTATATGCTGGAGTCATTATTTATTTGTTATTGATGACAAAAGAATTTTTCATTCCTGAATGGTTGAAAAAGCATCAATTCTGGTATGTCACCTCTCATATGTTCATTATTCCATTTATAGATGTTTATGCAAGCGGCTTTGATTGGTTTGTAGCCGGTGTTCAAGCTCCAGTCGGATTACTTTTCTTCTTTGCAGTATCTTATATGAACGGAATTGTATTGGAAGTAGGCAGAAAAATAAGAACTCCAGAGCAAGAATCGGAGGGTGTACTCACCTACACTTCCATGCTGGGAATTCCGAAAGCCATTTATTTATGGATAGTGGTGTTGTTTGCTACGCTTCTGCTCAGTTTTGCTGCTTCCTATTTTGCAAATTATAGCATGGAAATCTATATGATTTTATTGTTTGTATTTATGATTTGTCTTTTCCCGGCTTTCCTTTTTTTAGGAAAAAAAGATGCTAAAACAGCAAAATTCATTGAACATGCTTCTGCCATTTGGACCATTGCCATGTACCTTATTTTGGGAGCTGGCCCGATGATTTCACGTTTAATCGGTGAGTTATGAACATCATCACTGAAAACGATATTGATCAAATTGATTTAGATAAAACAGGAGGAAAAGGCACTAATTTATTAAAGCTCAAAAACCAAGGTTTTCAAGTCCCAAAATTTATTATTCTGCCTGCAGATGAACTGCAGGCATCGATCAAGGAAAACTTAACAAGTACAGAATCCATCATCAATAACATTCAGCAGTATCAATTTTCAAATGAAATCATTAGTGAAATTAATTCTCATTTTGATGAAAACACACTGTTAGCAGTACGTTCTTCCGCTACCATAGAAGATGGAAAGGAATACTCCTTTGCTGGCTTATTTGAAAGCATTATGTATGTTCCTGTGACAGAAATCCAATCTGCCATTCGAAAAGTCTGGCAATCTGCCTATTCCGAACGGATTCAGCAATATATGAATTCAAAAGGCATCAAAAATAAGGATCTATCCATAGCCATTATTTTGCAAGAAATGGTGGAAGCAGATGTTTCAGGAGTTGCTTTTGGCGCCAACCCTGCCAATGGTGATGAAAATGAACAAGTCATCAATGCTGTATTTGGTGCTGGTGAAGGCTTGGTTTCTGGGCAATTGAATGCTGATATGTTTCACATTAGTTCAGAAGGCATCAAAACAGAATTAGCTCAAAAAACACATCAGTTAATAGTCGATCATGAAGCAGGTCAGGGGTTAAAAAAAGTAGCACTAGATGAAAATAAACAAAGTCAGACTACATTAGAACAAAATCACATATTAGAAATTTCAGCAACGCTTGCCCAACTAAAAGAGAGTTTTAGCGGCCCACAGGATATAGAGTTCGCCTATCGAAATGGAAGCTTATATATATTGCAAAGCAGACCGATTACAACAGGAAAGCAAAAAACTATTGCAGAAAACTATATCCTCTGGGACAATAGCAACATTATTGAATCTTATCCCGGAGTGACCACACCTTTGACTTTTTCATTTATAAGTCAATCCTATCAACAGGCCTATCAGCTTTTCAGTGCTTATATGGGCGTTGATCCCAAAGTAATTGCTAAAAACCAGCAAGTGTTTAAAAACACATTAGGTTTAATAAGAGGCAGAGTATATTATAATCTAAAAACCTGGTATTTGATGTTGGCCATGTTGCCCGGCTACAGTTTGAATGCACGCTACATGGAAACCATGATGGGAGTTAAAGAGCGCTTTGACATTCCTAAAGACTATATTATCTCAAAAGGTCAAGCCTATTGGTCGATTGTCAAAACAGTATTTAAAATGCTTCAGCGCATGTTTTCGCTGCCCAAAAAACGGGCAGAATTCATGCAATTATTGGAAGAAACTATCAGCAAGTATAAATCCATTGACTATAAAAATAAATCTGCATCTGAATTATTGAGTTTATATCTGGATTTTGAGAAAAAATTACTCAACGAATGGAAAGCTCCTTTGCTGAATGATTTTTTTGCCATGATTTGGTTTGGCATGTTGCAAAAAAGCACAGTCAAATATTTGAAAAGCGAAAATCCCAACATTCATAATGATTTGCTGTGCGGAAGTGCGGATATCATCTCCACTCAGCCGATCCACAGGAGCATTGCTATTGCAACTTTCATTAATCAAAATGAGGGTTTAAAAGTATTTTTCAGTGATGCTCCAGAAAAGGTATGGCAAAAATTGCAAGCAGAAGAGAATGACGCAAATATCATTAGCCTTCGAAATCAAATTGATGAATATATCCATGATTTTGGAGAAAGATGTGTGGGCGAATTGAAGCTCGAAACCTTATCCTATGAGCAGGCTCCAGAGCAACTAATCAAGATCTTGCAGTCCTATGTCAATCAAAATATTTCAGTCAAATCTACTTCCGGAAATCTTGAGCAAGAGTTGCGAACCAATGCTGAAAAAGAAATTCAATCGAAGCTAAAATTCAAGCCAATCAAAAAATGGTGGTTAAAATATATTTTGACTAAAACCCGACAAATGGTAAGCGGCAGGGAAAACTTGCGCTATGAAAGAACCAGGGCGTTTGGCATTGTACGTAAGTTATTCTCAACTATTGGAAATCGTTTTTATGAGGAAGATTTAATCACTCATCCACGAGATATCTTCTATTTGACCAAAGCGGAAATAGAGGGATTTATTGAAGGAAGAGGAGTATTTACTGATTTAAAGGAAAACATCGCGATCCGAAAAGCCGAATATGCAAAATTCGAAAAAGAGGATCCGCCACCTGAAAGATTTGCTACAAATGGAATAGTATATAGCAGTGAGATTGCCGGGCAAGAGGAAGAGAGTACAATTGACGGTGAACTAAAAGGAATTGGATGTTGCCCTGGAAAAGTCAGGGCAAAAGTCAGAAAAGTAAATCATCCGCAGGAAGTTGATAGTTTAAATGGAGATATTTTGGTCACGTCCAGCACCGACCCGGGATGGGTTACATTATTCCCATCGGCTTCGGGGATCATAGTGGAAAGAGGAAGTTTGTTGAGTCATTCTGCTATTGTCTCCAGAGAAATGGGGATTCCATGTATCGTTAGTGTTTCAGGATTACTGAAGCAATTAAAATCTGGAGATGAAGTGCTGATGGACGGAAGCTCAGGTATTATTAAAATCCTTGAATCAAAATGAGCAAGGCTGTTGAAAAAGTTGACTTCAGTAAAATCCGCTATGCTAATTGCTGGGAAGATGCCGATATTCTCTTGGAAGGACTAAATCCCAAAGCGGGCAGTAAAATTTTGTCCATTGCCTCTGCAGGAGACAATAGCTTTGCTTTACTTTCCACTGATCCCGAGCTACTGCTAGCAGTTGATCTCAGCAAATCACAATTACACTTATGCGAATTAAAAAAGGTGGCCATCAAAAATTTGGAACGCGAAGAATGCTTGCAGTTTTTAGGTTTCCATTCTGATAAAAAACGATTAGAAACCTATGCTCAATTACAATCCCAGCTAAGTGCGGAGGCTAGATCCTATTTTGACCAATTGTCGAATGAAATCCAGCGTGGAATTATTCATCAGGGGAAATTTGAACAGTATTTCCAATTGTTCAGCCAAAAAATACTTCCACTGATTCACTCCAAAAAAACAATCCAAAAGCTATTTCAAGAAAAGTCTGAATTGGCACAAATAGATTTTTATAAAAATAAATGGAATAGCTGGCGGTGGCGAATGCTATTCAAGCTATTCTTTAGTAAAGCCATAATGGGAAAATTCGGAAGAGATCCTGAATTCTTAAAGCAAGTTGAAATTCCCGTAGCAGAATATATTTTCCGTAAGGCGGAAGTGCAATTGCAATCCCAAAGCGCTCAACAAAATTTCATTCTAAACTACAACTTAACAGGAGAATTCGGTGTCCATTTACCGTATTACCTGAGAAAAGAAAATTATGAGAACATCAAAAGAAAATTGGGTGCACTAAAGCTTTTTGAGGGATATGCACAAGATGCAATGGGTCAATATGATGCATTTGACTACATGAATTTATCCAACATATTTGAATATATGGATGTAGAGACATTTCAAAATACTGGCAAAGAGTTAATCAATGGATTAAAAAAAGAAGGTAAAATCGCTTACTGGAATTTGATGGTAGCTCGCCAATTATCTAAAGAATTTCCACAGGATTTAGTCTTTCAAGCTTCATTGTCAGATGATTTAACGCAAAAAGACAAAGGCTTTTTCTATCACCAAATACTCATAGAGCAACGGAAATGAAAGAAGATTTGATGGCGATTTCTTTACTGGCATTATTATTTCTTTTCCTATTTGGAATGACTGAATTATTGTACCATCGCTTCAAATGGAAAGTCGAACTCACCCGAAAAATCGCACATATCGGTACCGGAATCATCACCCTACTATTTCTAATTCTACTGACTAGCCATTGGTCTGTTTTACTACTTAGCAGCAGCTTCTTATTACTCCTGAGTTTAAGCATGCGGTTTAATTTTCTGCAATCGATTAATGCTATTGATCGCACCTCTTATGGAAGCCTATTATATCCAATATCAGTTTACGGCTGCTTCTATGCTTATGACAGCTTCAATCAGGAAATACTTTTTTTCTACTTACCCATTCTAACTTTAGCTATTTGTGATCCTATAGCGGCATTAGCGGGAAAAAGAAAGCCTTTTGGCAAATACAAAAGAGGCAGCAAATCGCTTTCAGGAACTCTTGGTTTTATGGGATCTTGCCTGATCTTATCATGCATTTTGATGTGGATGCTGACGAATCTCAATACATTCAATATAATTCTATACAGCGCTGTAGTGGCTGTCTTATCTAGTTTGACTGAAACCATTAGCGGAAAAGGATTTGACAACCTCAGCATCCCGCTAATAGTCATCATTATCTTAAAATTCATTTTATGAGTCTTAAAATCAAAAAAATATCTCCCGAATCGGCTGAATTCAACAGATTCCATAATTTCCCAAAAAGAATTTATCCTGAAGATAGTCCCAAATGGAAGGTTCCGGAAGACTTTGATTTTAAGAATTTGATTGCCATTTATGGAGTGGAAGAGGAAAACAATCTTCTTGCAAGAGCTGCTTTATACCAAAACCCTAATTTGAATTTTCAAAACCAACCAACGTGTTGCATCGGAAATTATGAAGCCGAAAATCACCCGAAAGCAGTACAAATTTTAATTGATCAAGTTTCTGAAGACGCCAAAAAGTTAGGAGCAAAATTCCTTTTAGGGCCTATGAACGGAAGTACTTGGGGCACATACCGTTTTGCGGAAAGCACCAATTCCCCATTCTTTTTGGAACCTCATCACCTGAATTATTATCAAAAACACTTTTTAAATGCAGCTTTTCAGCCTATCAGGAATTACAACAGTAAGCTGGTGGAAGAAATCCCGACAGATTCTTTAGAACCGGAAAGTGAATTGATTGAATTACAAAAATCTTTAAAAGTGAAAGTGCGCTCAATTAATATGGATGATTTTGCTGGTGATTTAATGAAATTACACCAATTAGTCCATCAAGCATTTGCTAGCAACTTTTTATTTACTCCACTGGAGAAGGAAGAATTTGTAGTTAAATATATGAGTACTTCCAATTTCCTAAATCAGGAATATACTCGAATAGCAGAAGATGAATATGGTAATTTTCTAGCATTTTTCTTTTGCATGGACGATTTGTTAAACCCAAATGAAAAGCGGTTGATCATCAAAACCATAGCTCGCCATCCTGACCCGAAGTGGAGAGGACTGGGTCAATTAATGGGCAGTTTGTTATATCGAAAAGCTAAAAAAGACGGCTACAAATCCATCATTCATGCTTTAATGGACGAAGATGCGAATTCTTCCAGTATCTCCACCAAATTTGCGGGAAAACCTATAAATCGCTACTTTCTGTATGCAAAAGAACTCTGATGGAAGCTGGCCAATTCAACATCGTTTCACTTTTTGCAGATGCTTCCAAAAGGCACCCTGACCGAATAGCCATTATTGAGAAAAATCATCAGATCACATTTGCAGAATTGGCTCAAGAAATTGATAAAACTGCCAGCTATTTTCAGCAAAAAGGAATTTCAAAAGGTGATCGCGTACTGGTCTTTGTCCCGATGGGAATTAATCTTTACCGAATCGTTTTGGCACTATTTAAAATTGGCGCCACAGCCGTATTTTTAGACGAATGGGTAAGTTTTAAAAGGCTGAACTTATGTTGCAAAATTGCAGAATGCACGGCCTTTATCGGAATAAGAAAAGCCAGGATATTGACCTTCTTTTCTTCTGAAATACGGAAAATTCCTATCAAGTTAGGGGTAGCTTACAAAGACTACGGAATTCCTGCAAAAAATATCTCAACGAATGTGAATGACACCGCGCTCATCACATTCACTACCGGCAGTAGTGGCACACCTAAAGCCGCTAAAAGAACGCATGGCTTTCTAAAAGCGCAATTTTCAGTATTGGAAAAGAAAATTGATCCTGAAATTTCCAAGGTCGATATGCCTGTTTTACCCATCGTTTTAATGATAAACCTGGGCAAAGGGATCACTTCTGTAATTGCTGATTTTAAAGCTTCAAAACCCGAAAGCTTGAAAGCTGAAAAGGTAATTGCACAGATAGAAAAGCATCAAGTGGCAAGTATTGCTTCCTCTCCCTATTTCATTTTTAAGCTAGCTCAGTATGCGATTGAACACAATGTACCTATCCAAAATATTAAACGGATATTCACTGGAGGAGCGGCAGTATTTCCTGAAGAAGCAAAAACTTATGTCCAGGCATTCCCAAATTCTACTTCAAAAATTTTATACGGCTCAACCGAAGCAGAACCTATAAGCAGTGTAAATGCTCTAGATTTAGCCACGCGAAATATAGCAAAGGACAAGGGGCTTTATGTCGGTTCAATAGATACCGCAGCAAAGGTCCTGATAATTCCTATAAAAGAAGAAAATATCAAAATACAAAATTCAGATGAGCTTAGAACAAATAGTCTGAAGGACCAGAAAATTGGAGAAATCATAGTCTCAGGTTCCCATGTTTTAAAAGAATATGTGAATAATCCGGAGGCTATGGAAAGGCAGAAAATCTGGGTCGAAGATGTATGTTGGCATCGAACTGGAGATAGTGGATTTAAAATCGGCAATGAATTATATCTGACAGGGCCTTGTAATGCTATGATTGAAAATGAATCCGGCTATATTTCACCCTTTCTTTATGAACAGATTCTAACATCGATAGATGGAGTCAATGCTGGGACCATTCTTAGCATAAAGGATAAGAATTATGCAGTCATAGAAGCTCAATCTAAGGGAGACATAGAAAAAGTAACTCCTGAAATAATGGCGATTGAAGGTATCGATGAAGTGTATTTAGTAAAGAAAATTCCACGAGACCCTCGCCATTTTTCAAAAATTGAATACAAAAAACTGAAAAATATGTTAGCTAGTAAACTCAACCTATAAAATGCATTGGCTAATTAAATACCGTTGGATTTCCCTCTTAATTGCTTTTGCAATCATTCCTTTTTTATGGTCAGGTATTGAAAAGGCAGTGCAAGTGGATAATCGATTGAGCATCTGGTTTCTGGAAGATGACCTGCAGTTAGCTGAGTATTATGAGTTTCAAGACAAGTTTGGTAATGATGAACTACTATTCATCCTACTTAAAAACGAAAAAAGTGTATTAGATCAGGAGTTTCTAAATAATCTTGAAAAGCTTACTGATTCCATTGAAAAACTAGACAGAGTAGAAAAGGTATTTAGTCCCACCAATCTAAAAATACCGAATGGCAATACTTTTGGGATTAACCAGTTCAGCAGATTTCAAGAGCCAAAATTTACGATTGACAAAAGAAAGGAGATTCTAGAAATGAATCCGGCTCTGGGTGATATTCTATTTAATCAAGACCAGACGGCAGCGGCCATTTTAATACAGCCAAAAAAATATGAAAATTACGAAGCCGAAAGAGCTGATTTCATTGCCGAAGTTAAAGGCTTAAGCTTCCAATATTTTGATAATGACAAGCTACATTTCGCAGGAATTGGAGTAATCTATAATGCCTTAAATCAACTTTCCGAAAAAGAATTTGCACTATTTTTAGGAATCGCATACGCAATCATATTCTTATTAACCATCATCATTTACAGACAGCTTTCGGTTCTACTTTATGTATTATTTGTGATCATTCTAGCCAATTGCTTTACGCTTGGGCTATTTGGGTTAGTAGATTTACAACTGAATTTGATGAGTAGCCTAATTCCCATTATTATTAGCCTCTTGGGTGTGATGGATATCGTGCATATTGTCAACCAGCATCAAAAATACATGGCCGAAGACAAAAGCGGACTATCTGCTATGAGATCAGCCATAAAACCATGTCTTTTCACCAGTTTGACCACAATGGCAGGCTTTTTAGCACTTTATGTAAGTCCAATGTCCATTTTAGAAGACTTTGGATTGTATGCCGCCATTGGAATATTCTTTTCATTGCTATTTAGTTTCTTGCTTGCTCCCATTTTTTTACCCTACATCAAAATTCATAGAAGATATTTTCCATTTGAAAAGCTCATCCCAAGAAGTCAGTTCTTTACATCCAAAAATCAAAAGGCCATCTTAATTATTGCTTCTCTAATTGTCCTAGTATCACTTTTGGGCTTAATTCAAATTAAAACTAACTCAGATACTCTGGGATATTTTCCTCAAAATCATGAGGTTTATCAAGACAGTAAAATGATAGAAGATATTTATGGAGCTTATCTTCCAATAGAATATCTTATTACTGCCACAGATGCAAATAAAAATAAGCTTCTTCAAAACACGGTTGACTGGACAGATGAAGTCAATCACTCCATTACTGGCATAGAAAGGACTTTAGGTTTTCACACATTATATGAAACCGCATTTAAAAGGGAATACAATGAAAAATGGCGGCAGGCAATTGAAAGTAAAGGCTTGGTAAACAGAACGGAATTGCAATTGAAAAAGCACTATACAGATCTCTTTCAAAGTTTTAATCACGAAGAATCGAATACTTACAGGGTCACATTCTTTACTAAAATGCTATCAGCAAATGAAATGACTGCAAAAATTAATCAGATAAATGATTTAGCAAATCAGCATTTTGATAATAATACCCAAATTTCAGTAGCAGGCTATCAACCAATGTACGCCTCTATTATCACTTTTGTGATCAAAACACAAGTTTACAGCTTGCTAACTGCATTCGTGATGGTCTTCCTACTCCTTTGGTGGATTGTCAAAAGGATCCGATTAGCCGTACTAGCCACTTCTATAAATCTTCTTCCAGTGCTGGTGGTATTTGGCGTAATGGGTTGGTTTAATATTAACTTGGATACGGCTACCGCAAGTTTAGCGGCCATTATCCTATGTATTTGCATAGATGACACTATACATTTCGTACACCACTTTTTGAAAAATAAAGAAGGAAAAAACCAATCAATTGAAATGGCAATTGACAGCACCTTAAAATGGGTGGGGAAAGCCATCGTAATCAGTAGCTTACTATTATTTCTTGGATTCGGCTCTATGATATTTGCCTCCCTAAACACTGTATTCTATTTTGGCTTACTGATTTCTATCGCGGTATTAGTGGCAGTTATTAGCCAACTTTTTCTCTTTCCTGTTTTGTTGTTAAAGTTTGCTAAAAAGTAAAATACCATGAAAATCGTAACTTACACTTTCATTTTTCATGGTAAAACAAATATCGAGAGAACTAAATTACACAACCAAATCCAATAAATACTGCTTGTCATTTAGATAATCCCCGTAAAAGCCCAATCGCTTCATGTTTTTTAATAATTGAGGGAAATCAGATGAATTTTTTAATTCGATGCCTACCACCGCAGAACCCGTTTCTCGGGAATTCTTTTTCGTATATTCAAAATGGCTAATGTCATCATCGGGACCTAACACCTCCACTACAAATTGCTTTAATGCTCCAGCTCTTTGTGGGAATTTTACTACAAAATAGTGCTTTAAACCTTTGTAAAGCAGTGCTCTTTCTTTAATTTCTTCTGTTCTAGTGATATCATTATTGCTTCCGCTCAGCACGCAAACCACATTTTTTCCTTTTATTTCCTCTGCATATTGTTCCAAAGCCGCAATGGATAATGCCCCAGCTGGCTCAGCTACTATGGCGTCTTTATTATATAATTGCAAAATCACATCGCAAACTTTTCCTTCTTCCACGGTAATAACTTCAGTCAAATTCTGTCGGCAGATTTCAAAGTTCAAATCTCCCACTTTTTTTACGGCTGCTCCATCCACAAATTTTTCAATTTGCTGCAAAACAGTATTCACTCCAATTTGAATGGAAGTTTTCATGGCAGGTGCACCTGCTGGTTCTACCCCAATGATTTTCGTTTGTGGTGACAAGGACTTAAATACACTACTTACCCCAGCTGACAGTCCACCTCCCCCAACAGGCAAAAAAAGATAATCAATTGGGTTCTCTGCCTGTTGTAAAATTTCCAGCCCGACTGTGCCTTGTCCTTCAATCACTTTAGGGTCATCAAAAGGGTGAATAAATACTGCTCCGGATTTTTCCTGATATTCCTGTGCAGCATGAAAAGCATCATCAAAGGTATCGCCCACCAACTCTATCTCCACGAAATCCTCTCCAAACATTTCAACTTGAGCAATTTTCTGTTTTGGAGTTGGAGCAGGCATGAAAATCCTGCCTTTTACTCCCAGTTTTTTACATGAAAAAGCCACTCCTTGTGCATGGTTCCCAGCACTTGCGCAGACAATTCCTTTATCTAATTCTTCACGGCTGAGACTACTGATTTTATTGTACGAACCTCTAATTTTATAAGACCTTACGGGTTGTAAATCTTCCCTTTTGAACTGAATATTAGCATCAAACTCTTTTGATAAACCTAAATTCGGTGTCAAAGGGGTTTGAAGTGCCACACCTTTTAGTTTCTGCGCGGCACTTTGTATGGCTTCTATTTTTGGGTAGTATGCTCTTAGGATTTCAGACATCTTTCAGATATAAATTGCTAAATGAAATAATATTTACTTTTTTTAATTGATACTTCAGCCCTCTGGCCGGGTAGATTCTACTTTATCATGAATAAAAAATCAATAAGGTCATAAGGATCCCGAATGCTACTAAGTTATGCTTGAAGTATATCATTTACTGTCAGCCTAAAAAATAACCTTGGTTATTTTCCTTTGTGTTCTATTGCCTCTTTTGTGGTAGGAATTTGCTGACATTAGTAGATACTAACGAGATTTATTTTCAACCACAAAAGAGGCAAAAGAAAACAATAGGTTTTTCGCTTAAAGCGAAAAAAATCGACAAAGTAATTCCCTTAACTTTATAGCATTATAGTCATCCCGATAGGGACATCCAGGTTCATTTTTATTCTTTAAGGCAATGTTCACTAAAATAATTAATGCCACTGATAGCCAACGACCTAAAATAAATTATTAAATATTTTATGCATTTTCAGGTCTTAGCTTTCGGACTGCAGCACCGGCTTGCCACATTTCAGAATTTTTCAATTCATCCAATTCCCTTTCTAACTCCACTCTGTAATCAGGTTTTTCATTGGCGGTGATGGTCAATTTTGCTTCATTCCCTGTCTCAACCGAATCATATAATTCTTCAAAAACAGGCTTTACAGCATCTCTGAATTTTTTCCACCAATCTAATGCACCACGTTGCGCTGTTGTGGAGCAATTGGCGTACATCCAATCCATTCCGTTTTCAGCCACCAAAGGATATAAAGATTGTGTAGCTTCTTCTACTGTTTCATTGAAAGCTTCTGACGGTGAATGCCCTTTTTTGCGCAATAAATCATATTGCGCAGCAAATAATCCTTGAATTGCTCCCATCAAACTTCCTCTCTCTCCAGTTAAATCACTGTAAACTTCCTTTTGGAAATTTGTTTGAAATAAATAACCTGAGCCTACGCCTATTCCTAAGGCCACACATCTTTCCCAGGCTTTCCCGGTAGAGTCCTGATGAATCGCAAAGCTGGAATTCAAACCTCTTCCCTCTACAAATAATCTTCTTAAGCTGGTACCTGATCCTTTAGGGGCCACTAAGATAACATCTACATCTTTCGGTGGTATTATCCCTGTTTGATCTTTATAAGTCACACCAAAACCGTGAGAGAAGTAGAGTGCTTTGCCTGGGCTCAGATGCTTTTTCACCATCTCCCATTGTGCAATTTGGCCTGCATCGGATAATAAATACTGCAGAATAGTCCCCTTTTCAGCAGCTTCTTCCAGCTCAAAAAGCGTTTTACCTGGTTCCCAGCCGTCAGCAACTGCCTTGTCCCAGCTCTTTGAACCTTTTCGTTGCCCTACAATTACATTGAATCCATTATCCTTCAAATTCAATGCTTGACCTGGGCCTTGAACTCCATACCCAAGGACGGCAATCGTTTCATCTTTCAATACTTCCTGTGCTTTCTCTAAAGGAAATTCTTGTCGCGTTACGACCTCTTCTTCTACTGTTCCAAATTTTAGTTTTGCCATTTTTATTAGATTTTAGAGTCTAGATTATAGAACCTAGACGGGTTTATTATTTAATTCTGTTTGTTACTTTTCTTCGCTAAGTTGACAGTCGACAATAATAGGCCAGAGGCCTATTCAGTTGACAAAAGGTTGTAATCAAGCTCACCAGTTTGCTATCACTTTTTGTCAACTGTCTATTGTCAATTTTCTACTTATTGCTGATCTTCGGTACTGACCTAATTATTAATTCGTAATTACTAATTATTAATTACAGTCGAGAGGCTTCCTCCACTTCTGTGAAGTATTCCTGAAATTCTTTCATTGGTTTAGAAATGGAAATCCTGCCTGAGCGAACAAATTCCAGAATGCCATGAGGCTTTAATTGCTCAAAAAGCTCTTGCGTTTCCTCTTTGAAGCCTGTCTTTTCAATAATGGTAAAATCAGGCTCTACTGCTAATAATCTAGCATGATGCTTTCGAACAATATATTCCACCTCTTTAGTCTGAGATAATAACTTAGTCGGCATCTTGTATAGCGCCATTTCTTGATATACTATGCCATCATTTTTATGGTAAAAAGCTTTAAAAACATCCACTTGCTTTTCAATTTGTTTTACAATTTTTTTGATTTGATCTTCCGTTGAACTCACCACTAATGTATAGCGATGAATATCCTTCACTTCACTTTCAGAAGCTGTAATACTCTCAATATTGATATGTCTACGAGTGAAAATAGTGGTTACCCTGTGCAGAATACCTATCAGGTTCTCTGTATAAATTGATATGGTGAACTGTTCTTTCATAATTTAGATTTTTAGATACTAGGTTCTAGAATCTAGACAACGAAGTCTGAATTTCAGATTTTTATTTCTAGGTTCTAGGTTCTTGTTTCTAGGTTCTTTATTTCATTCCAGTCTAATCTCTGAAACTGACGCCCCAGTTGGAATCATAGGGAAAATATTATTTTCCTTCCCTACCATTACTTCCAATAGGCAGCTTCCCTCATGAGATAAAAAACTATGAATACTGTCTTCCAATTTCTCTCTTTCTGTTACTTTTTCCGATTCAATTCCATAGCCTTTTGCTATCATTTGGAAATCGGGATTGACCATATCCACAGAGGAGTAGCGCTTTTCAAAAAACATATCTTGCCATTGCCTTACCATTCCCAGATATTCATTATTCAATAATAGAATTTTAACATCCACTTTGGTTTCGAAAATCACGCCCAACTCCTGTATGGTCATTTGAAAACCACCATCTCCAATCACGGCAATTACTTGACGGTGTGGAGCCGCAAATTTTGCCCCAATGGCTGCCGGAAGTGCAAAACCCATAGTGCCCAATCCGCCTGAAGTAACATTGCTTTTCCAATTAGCATACTCATAATAGCGCTGAGCTACCATCTGATGCTGTCCTACATCGGTCACAATAATCGCATTACCTCTTGAAATATGGGAAATATGCTTAATCACTTCACCCATACTCATTGGCTCATCTGCTCGAGGATTTAATTCATCTTTAATTACTTTTTCATCCTCTTGTGCATTGAGTTCATTAAATCTTGCTAGCCATTGATCATGTTGGTTCTCATTAACTTTGTCCAAAAGTGCTTTTAATGACTCCTTGCAGTTCCCCAAAACAGGTACATCTGCCTCCACATTTTTATTAATTTCAGCTGGATCGATTTCTAAATGAATGACCTTGGCTTGCTTTGCATATCTACTTACATCACCCGTAACTCTGTCGTCAAAGCGCATTCCCACTGCAATCAATACATCACATTCATTGGTCAGAATATTGGGAGCGTAATTTCCGTGCATTCCCAGCATACCTACATTTAATGGATGAGAAGTCGGCAACGCAGATAAGCCCATGATAGTCCAGGCTGCAGGAATGCCTGTTTTTTCTACAAAATCTTCAAACTCCTTTTTTGCATTAGATAAAAGGACTCCATGTCCGAAAAGAATCAATGGCTTCCTAGCAGAATTGATCAGTGCAGCTGCTTGATCTAATGCCTCTTCGTTTAATTTAGGATTGGGCACATAGCTCCTTATTTGATCGCAAGTTTCATAGTTCTCAAACTCCGCTTTTTCAAACTGAGCATCTTTAGTGATATCTACCAAAACAGGCCCAGGTTTTCCACTTCGGGCAATGTAAAATGCTTTTGCTACAGCAGCAGGTATATCCTTAGCTTTAGTCACCTGAATATTCCATTTGGTAACCGCCATAGATATACTTACAATATCGGTTTCCTGAAAAGCATCAGAACCTATCATTTTGCCAGGGACTTGTCCTGTTATGCAAACCAAAGGCGTAGAATCCAACTGCGCATCGGCCAAGCCTGTGATTAAATTGGTGGCTCCCGGCCCGGAAGTAGCCAAACAAACCCCTACTTTACCCGAAACTCTTGCAAAACCTTGAGCAGCATGGGTAGCCCCTTGTTCATGACGAGTCATGATATGTTTTATCTTTTCTTTTTGGTCAAATAAAGCATCATAAACAGGCATAATGGCACCACCGGGATAGCCGAAAAGTGTTTCTACTCCTTCACGGATAAGGCAATTCACCAATGCCGCTGCACCGCTCATGCTTATTTTGGTTTTTTGTGATTTCGTGGCTACTATTTTCATATTATAAATCGGTTATACATCCCAAAGATGCTGATGATACCAGCTTGGAATATTTCTTCAAGCTCCCGCTAAGTTTTCTGGCCGGCTTTTCTGGATTGCCTCTTAAACGTCCAGCCCATTCATTTTCATCTATCAAAACACTGATGGAGTTTTCTATCGCATCAATTCTAATGCGGTCTCCATCTTCTACAAAAGCTAGTGGTCCATCGTCAAAGGCCTCAGGGCTGATATGTCCTACCACAAAACCATGAGTTCCTCCCGAGAATCTACCGTCTGTAATGAGTGCTACTTTATTTCCTAAGCCTGCTCCCATAATGGCGGCTGTTGGTTTTAGCATTTCTGGCATACCAGGTCCACCTTTCGGGCCCTCATAGCGGATTACCACTACATCGCCTTCTTGTATTTCTCCATTAGCTATTCCTGCATTAGCTAAAAATTCTCCATCGTAAACTCTTGCGTTTCCTTCAAAAATCTCACCTTCCTTTCCTGTAATCTTAGCTACAGCTCCTTCAGGTGCTAAATTACCTTTCAAAATCCTGAGGTGGCCTGAGCTTTTGATAGGATTTTTCACTGAATGAATGATGTCTTGCTGCTCTCCTAAACCTTGAACATCTTTATAATTTTCAGCTAAAGTTTTACCTGTTATAGTCATGCAATCTCCGTGAAGAAGCCCTTCCTCCAACATCATTTTCATCACTGCAGGAATCCCACCACTTTTATGAAGATCTTCCATCAGGTATTTACCAGAAGGCTTCAAATCCGCCAGATAAGGGGTTTCTAAACTGATTTGAGCGAAATCTTCCAATGTTAAATCGATTTCAAAAGCATTGGCAACAGCCAACAAATGTAATACCGCATTGGTCGATCCGCCCAAAACTGTAATCAACCGTATGGCATTTTCAAATGACTTTTTGGTGACTATATCTCTTGGCTTTAAATCATTTTCAATTAATTTTTTAATCGCTAAACCAGCGTCTGCACATTCCATCTTCTTCTCTTCACTTTGAGCAGGATTTGATGCTCCATATGGCAAGCATAGTCCTAAAGCTTCAATAGCTGAAGCCATGGTATTGGCCGTGTACATGCCTCCACAAGCTCCAGGGCCCGGACAGGCATTAGCTACTACTCCTTTAAAGTCTTCTTCAGAAATAGTATTGGCTTGTTTCTTACCCAATGCTTCAAAAGCAGAAACTACATCCAGTTTTTCGCCATTATGACAACCAGGCGCAATAGTTCCTCCATAAATAATCAGTGAAGGCCGATTCAATCTACCCATAGCAATTAATGCTCCGGGCATATTTTTATCACAACCCGTGATGGCAATCATAGCATCATAAGCTTGTGCATTCACTACCGTTTCCATGGAATCAGCTATGATGTCTCTGGAGGGCAAAGAATAACGCATGCCGTTAGTGCCCATAGAAATACCATCGCTAACCCCAATTGTATTGAAAATCAGTCCGACCCAGTCGTAAGATTTTATGCTCTTTTTGACCTCCACCGCCAAATCATTCAAATGCATATTGCATGGATTGCCTTCAAAACCAGTGCTAGCAATGCCAATTTGCGGCTTCTCCAAATCTTCATCAGATAAACCAATGGCATGCAACATGGCTTGAGCTGCAGGTTGGGTAGGGTCCTGCGTTACAGCTTTACTGTATGGATTTAATTCTTTTGCCATTATATGATGGTTTGATTTTGTAAATCGTTAAACAATACTTTTTGACGATAAATATGATAGAGACTTTGACCAATAGAATCTTCCCAAGCCAATGGAAAAACTGTATCATTAACTTGCGCTATAGGGGCTATTTCCGCGGCTGTCCCACTAAAAAATGCCGTATCTGCTTCCAGAAGTTGGGATTTAGAAATTGGCTTTTCGGTTACTTTTATGCCATGCTCTTTACACAATTCCAATACAGTTTGACGTGTAATTCCTGGCAAAATAGTCCCTCTGGAAGGCGTGAATAATTCACCATTTTTCTCAATGAAAATATTTGCACCTGAGCCTTCTGATACATGTCCTGAAAAATCCAACAATATGGCCTCATCATATCCTAATTTTTTGGCTTCTGTGGTGGCTAAGATTGAATTGGTATAATGTCCTACCACTTTCGCTTCCACATGCTGTGATGCTGGATGAATACGCTGATAAGATGATATTTTAGCTTTTATCGGATCATGCCCCAAATACTTTTCCCACTTCCATGCACAGATGAACACATGTACTTCATCGGTTGGCTGCAGTGCCATATTAGCTCCCAAGTAAACCAAAGGACGGATATATGCATCTGTCAAATTATTTCTATCCAACAATTCATAAGTTATTGACACCAGTTCCTCCACAGAATAAGGTATTTTGATATGCATTAAATCTGCTGATTTATGCAATCGCTCATAGTGTTCATGGGCTTTGAAAATGTTGAATCCCACATCATTTTTATAAGCGCGAATACCTTCAAACACACCATTTCCATAGTGCAAGGTTTGACCGTACAAACTTGTTTTGGCATCTTCGGCATATTGCCAATCGCCATTATGGAATACCAGAGTTTTATTATTGTAATACATAGCATATGGGTTTATAGATATCTTAATAGTATCAGCTTCTTTAATTCGTAATGTGTACCGAAGCCTGTGTCTTCACAGGCTTTTTCTGGTTTGTGAAGACACAAACCAGGGCAAGTTCTTTATAAAGAAAAAGCCATCCTGTTTGAGCAAGATGGCTTTCTATCTTTTCAATTTAGATAAAAGCTCATCTTGCCATTTTGAAAAAAATGACGCTGATGGTAATAATGACAATATTTATGATTTCGAATTCTCTCATTACGCATTAACTGTTACCAGCTTTTTAATTTGTTTTACCACAAAATCACCTACTTCTTGGGTGCTCTTTGGATTTTCCTTTTGGATGTCTTCAGTAGCATATCCTTCTTCCAGCGATTTAGCAACCGATTCTTTAATAGCATTACTTTCTTCAAACATCTCAAAAGCATATTCCAGCAACATAGCTGCAGACAATATGGCACCCAATGGATTTGCAATTCCTTTTCCTGCTGCTTGCGGATAAGAACCATGAATAGGTTCGAACAAGCTGCTTTTCGTTCCTAAAGAAGCAGATGGTAATAAGCCCAAAGAACCTGAAATAACAGATGCTTCATCGGTAATAATATCTCCGAACATATTTTCTGTTAACACTACATCAAAATCTTTAGGATTCTGAATAATTTTCATGGCTGCGTTGTCCACAAACATAAAGTCTAAATCAACTGATGGATATTGTGTTGCTAGTTCTTTAACTGTTTCCCTCCAAAGACGAGAAGTAGCCAAAACATTAGCTTTATCAACCAATGTGACTTTTTTTCTTCTATTTTCTGCAGCCTTAAAAGCCAAATGCGCAATTCTTTCAATTTCAGTTTTGGAATAAACACAAGAATCGAAAGCAGTATTTCCATCTTCGGAACGTCCTCTTGGCTCACCAAAGTAAATCCCACCCGTTAATTCTCTAAAAACCACGAAGTCAGTTCCTTCAATGATATGTTCTTTCAAAGGAGATATGGGTAATAAGGCATCATAACTACTAACTGGACGGACATTAGCAAAAAGACCTAAGTTTTTGCGCATTTTCAAAAGACCTTGCTCCGGACGCACTTTTGAGTGAGGGTCATCATCATATTTCGGATCACCAATAGCACCAAATAAAATAGCATCCGCTGACTTACAACTCTCTTCCGTTGCTTCCGGAAAAGGACTTCCTGTAGCATCAATTGCTGCAGCTCCAATTAGGGCTTCGCTATATTCAAATTGATGACCAAAAGCTTCTGCTATCGCATCCAGGCTTTTTACTGCCTCAGCTGTCACTTCAGGACCAATTCCGTCTCCGGCTAAAATTGCAATTTTCTTGTTCATGCTTTTACTAATTTTAAGCTATTGATTGCTCGTAAGCTTCAATTTCATTCTTTTTATTCAATAGAAAATCTATATCATCAAAGCCATTTTGTAGGCAATATTTTTTGTAGGAATTGATTTCAAAGCTCTCTGTTAATGATGAACCCACTAAGCTAATTTCTTGCTCATTTAAATCAATTTGCAATTTGGCTTCTGCTCTATTTTTTAGAATTTGAAAGACTTGCGCTAAGAAATCGTCTGTCACTTGAACTGGCAAAAGACCATTATTCAGTGCATTATTTTTAAAAATATCAGCAAAAAAGCTAGATACCACTGCTTTAAATCCATAATCCACTAGTGCCCAAGCTGCATGTTCCCTGCTGGATCCACAACCGAAGTTCCTTCCTGCCACCAGAATTTCCCCTTTATTACCTTCCTGATTCAATACAAATTCAGGATTGGGCGAACCATCTTCTAAATACCGCCAGTCGCGGAAGAGGTTCTCACCGAACCCTTCGCGGCTGACGGATTTCAGGAAACGAGCGGGAATAATCTGGTCGGTATCTACATCCTCAAAAGGAAGCAATACCGCACGACTATTTAATGTGTTGAACTTTTCCATAATCTGTTATGCTTCTATTTTCAATAATTCTCTCACATCCGAAATTTTACCTGAAAGTGCAGCTGCGGCTGCAGTCAGTGGACTAGCCAATAGGGTTCTGGCGCCTTGCCCCTGTCTCCCTTCAAAATTTCTATTCGATGTGCTGACACAATATTTTCCTTTCGGTACTTTATCTTCGTTCATACCTAAGCAAGCAGAGCAACCCGGTTGTCGTAATTCAAAACCTGCCTCCTCTAATATTTTATCTAAACCTTCGGCTCTGGCTTGTTTCTCAACTTGTCTTGAGCCCGGCACTATCATAGCCTGGACATGATCTGCTTTTTTCTTTCCTTTTACTAATTCAGCTACTAAACGCAAATCTTCAATTCTACTGTTGGTGCAGCTTCCGATGAAAACGTAATCCACATGATGACCTAGTAACTGCTTTCCACCTTCCAAATCCATGTATTTCAGTGATTTTTCAAGACCGGAAGTGGTTTTTCCATTTGGAAGTGGAATATCATTGGTGATGCCAATTCCCATTCCTGGATTAGTGCCATAGGTGATCATTGGCTCTATGTCTTCTGCCTTGAAATAATATTCTAGATCAAATTGAGCGTCTTTGTCAGATTTCAATTCTTTCCATTCGGCTACTTTTCTCTTCCATTTTTCACCTTTAGCCGTAAAGGGTTTTGATTTTAGGTACTCAAAAGTAGTTTCATCGGGAGCAATTAGGCCTCCTCTGGCACCCATTTCGATACTCATATTGCAAATCGTCATGCGGGCTTCCATTGATAGTTTTTCAATGGTAGAACCACAAAATTCAATAAAATGACCTGTTCCTCCTGCTGCAGTGAGTTGTGAGATGATATGTAAAACGATATCTTTTGAAACTACCCCGGGATTCAGCTGACCGTCTACTTGAATTTTTAATGTTTTAGGCTTTTTCTGCAGTACGCACTGGGTCGCCATCACTTGTTCTACTTCACTGGTTCCAATTCCGAAGGCTATATTTCCGAAAGCACCATGAGTAGAAGTATGGCTATCTCCGCAAACTATGGTCATGCCCGGCTGAGTTATACCCAATTCAGGGCCTATCACATGCACTATCCCTTGATAGGGATGACCTAAACCGTATAATTCCACCCCGAATTCATCACAATTTTTGATTAATGTTTCCACTTGATGACGGGATAGTGCATCTTTGATAGGTAAATGTTGATTTTCTGTTGGTACATTATGATCTGCAGTTGCAATGGTTTGCTCAGGTCTAAAAACAGGAATGCCCCTTTCTTTCAAACCTGCAAAAGCCTGCGGACTGGTCACTTCATGGATAAAATGCCTATCAATATACAGAACTTGTGGCCCATCCTCCACAGAATGCACCACGTGTTTATCCCAAATTTTATCAAATAATGTTTTTGCTGACATTGCTTTAGCTGAAATTTATTTTACTACCACTTGGTGGTCTTTTACTAAATGTTTTAAATCTTTATCCTCTACTACATTGATGCGATCTGCTAATTCACAAAATTGCTGATAAGTCTCTTCTAATTCTTCCTTTCCTAAATGCACACCCAACTCAATTAATCTGAAATTCAATGCTGCTCTTCCGCTTCTTGCCGTCAGAATGATGCTTGATTTATTGACTCCAACTTCATAAGGGTCTATGATTTCATAATTGTCACGGTTTTTAATTACTCCATCCTGATGAATACCCGAAGAATGAGAAAAGGCATTTGATCCCACTACTGCTTTATTAGCTTGTACAGGCATACACATAGTTTCTGCGACCATCTGACTTATTGGAAACAGCAATTGTGTATTAATCCCAGTATCCAAAGCCAGTTCAGGATGCTTTTTCATGACCATGACGACTTCCTCCAAAGAAGTATTCCCTGCTCTTTCACCAATTCCATTAATAGTACATTCGATTTGACCAGCACCATTTTTGATGGCTGCAATGCTATTAGCTGTTGCCAAGCCCAAGTCATTATGACAATGAGCAGAAATAGTAGCATTTTCAATACCGTGGACATTATCTATCAAGTACTTGATTTTTGCTCCATATTCTTCTGGAAGGCAAAAACCCGTAGTGTCAGGAATATTAACCACTTTTGCTCCAGCTGCTACAGCAACTTCTATTACCTGAGCTAAAAACTCATTAGAAGTTCTTCCAGCATCTTCGGCATAGAATTCGACTTCATCAACAAAAGAACGGGCGTGAGTTACGCATTCGTGCGCCTTCTCTAGCACTTGCTCTCTTGTAAAATTTAGTTTTGTAAATACATGTTGGTCGGAAGTTCCCAAACCTGTATGGATTCGTGGTCGTGTTGCTCCTTCCAAAGCGCGAGCAGCAGTTTCAATATCATTTTTTACAGCACGTGATAATGCGCAAATCGAAGAGTTTTTGATTTCTTTGGCTAAGAGACGAACTGACTCAAAGTCTCCGGGTGAAGATATGGGGAAGCCAGATTCTATAACATCCACTCCTAGTGCCTCTAATTCTTTGGCAATCTTAAGCTTTTGATGCTTAGTTAAGCCACAACCGGGCACCTGTTCACCGTCTCTCAAGGTCGTATCAAAAATTGCTATCCTACGTGCCATAAATGATTATCTGTTTAGTGATTTTATGTTTTTGATGGAACTAAGGTAGGAGGATGCAAAAACTCCTGTAATGCCAATTATTTTTGTAATTACGATTTCTATTGATCACATTTATATGTGAAAAACGCTTTTCATTATTATTTGACAACCTATAATTACGATGGCTAAGCACTCATCTGACTATTTATTTGACCTAATTAAATCTCTCAGCCGGAGTGAAAAGCGATATTTCCGATTGCTTTCCCAGCAGCAGAATGAGTCAAAGTCTAAATACATGCAGCTTTTTGACTTCTTAGATCAAATAGAGAATGCTTCTGATGTAGAAGAAATCACTTTCATAAAAGCTTCCCAGATTTCGAATATGAAGGCGCACTTAACTCAGAAAATATTACAGTCACTGAGGCAGTTTGAGAGTGCGAAAAATACTGAAATCCATATTCGAGAGATGATTGATTATGTTCAGCTACTTTATAACAGAGGGCTTTTCAGGCAAGCCTTTGATATTTTGAGAAAGGCCTACAAAAAAGTAGCTAAAACTGGGAATCTGGAATTGAAACTAGAGCTCTTAAAATGGGAGAAGAACTTGCTCAACCAAAGTGTAGGAAGCCAATACAGCCAATCGGTGCAAAGGGTAATTTCCGAAGTGGAAGATGCCAATAGTAAAATCAATTTGATCAATCAATTCACTAATTTAGCAGTTAAATTGAATGCCATTTATGTAAAAACAGGCTACATCCGTAATGACCAACATTTTCAGGAAATCCAAGGATTGTTTTATAAAGGTTTACCCGATCATAACGAAGCAACTTTATCAATTCATGAAAAGCTGAGTCTATATAGATTATATGTCAATTACTACTACTTCATAGAAGACATGGAGTTGGGTTATCAGTTTGCTTTAAAATGGCTACACCTATATGACCAACATCCCGATCTAAAAAGTAATCAAATGAATGATTATCTGAGTGCTATCAATCAGGTAATGATAGCAGAGTATAAATTATTTCAGTATCAGAACTTCCTCCAATCACGTCAGCGCTTGCACAAGTTAAATGAAGAGATGCAGAAATCGGTCAATGAAAATATTCGAAACAGGCTGATCAAATATGTTTACGTGCATGAATTCAATAGAATATTCATGCTGGGAAAATTCAACTTAGGCGTTAAGCTATTGAAAAAATTGAGCCCTGAATTAGAGGCATTTATTCAGCGTTCAGATGAACACTCTAGGGTAATTCTTTTCTATAAAATTGCCTGTTTATACTTTGGTGACAGTCAATTTCACAAGGCCCTGGAGTGGTTAAACCGAGTTCAGCAAGATGAAAAAACCGATTTGAGAGAAGATATACATTCATTTTCTAGAATCTTAAGTTTGATTGCCCATTATGAACTCGGTAATATGGAGGTAATAGATTACTACATCCGCTCTACTTATCGCTTTCTATTGAAAAAAGGAGAGCTACATCTTTTTCAGAAGTATATATTGAAATTTTTAAGAAAACTAGCTGGTGAATTTAGAGAAGAAGAGCTGATTCCTGAATTTAAAAAACTGCTAAAAAACCTAGAGCCACTTCAAAATATCCGCTATGAAAAAAGATCATTTATCTACTTTGACATTATTGCTTGGTTGGAGAGTAAAATTATGGGGATTAGTGTGCAACAGAGGATACAGGAAAGGGCGAGTCAGAAGATGAGATGATTTATGGCATGAGTATTTTAGTAATTTTAATATTTATTCTTTAAACCATTCTTCCAATCTTTTTTCTTGATAAAAAAGATTCAGAAAATCAAGAAAGTTTAACGCTTCTCCCCTCAAGGCCAACGCTGGCTTGTCTGCACAAGCAGGCCTGCCTGTGGCAGACAGGCCCGCTAAACTTTCCTCCCACCCGCTTTTCCGAGTCCTCGGAAGTGGTCGGATTAATTCTAATCCACTAAATAAGAATACTCCAATATATTCCTTTAAAAATTTCAGTAAAAAATAATCTTGATTATTTTATTTGTGTTCTTTGTGACTTTGTGGTTAAAATCAATCAGCCTTTGGCTGTCAATCATTCAAACTCATAAAAGTGCTTTTCAAAAGTTTTTCCGCTGTGTTCCCCATCTCTCAACACTTTATAAACCATCCAGATCACAGCTACGGGAGATATACTAAAAATAGCCGCTATTAAAGGATAAGGGAAATTAAAAGCTATAGATACTATGTAAAAAAATAGTAGAAAGGTAACGAGGCTTAAAGGAAATATCAATTTTTTCATACTTAAACAACTGATATTCAGCCGTAATTGTTTAAGTCCTTGCCTGCTCCATTTTAAAAAGCATCAATCTACCGATGGTGGAGGCTCGATTTTTGGCTTCTTTTGCAATTTCACCCTCAAATAGCTCATCAACGGTGTCAAACCAAAGTTTTAACCATCTGTCGAAATGCTTTTTCGTCAGAGGCTCCTTCTCATTTAACGCAAAATGCTTATCCATCGGGTTGCGTTTATATTCGGTAGTTCCCAACAAAACGGATGACCAGAAATCGTACATGATCGGCATGTGTTCAGGGACGTTCAGTTTAGCCACATCAGTGAAGATATAACCTATGGTCTCGTCTTTCAATACCTTTTCATAGAAGCTATCGACTAGTAATTGAATGTCTTCTTTTTGGATAATATCTTTTTTTGGCATAGGATCCTTTTTGTGTTTAGACGGACAAAATTGTGTCACAGTTTTTGATATTTTAATAATTTATTCAATGTGAAAACATTCAGTTCTTCCTAGACAAAAAATCCGTGCGTCATCCTCGCGAAGGCGGGAATCTACTGATTTTAATCTTGATTAAAATACCTAAAAAAAAGCCTGAGTCATCTATTTCAGTTACAGATTATAGATTATTATCTTCTTTGACAATACTATTGAAACTTCGTTTCAATAATACATGATCCCTGCCTGCGCAGGGATGAAGCACAGGAGAATGTTTGAATATAAGCAATCCAAGTATCTGCTTTATTCTAACCTCGTATCTAAACAAAATCAAATACTCTGACTAAACTGTGGCTTATCGGACCTTTGTTTCAATTTCGGATCAAAGAGACTGCAAACATTTCTGACAAACAGCATTCCTTTTTCCGTTACTTTTAAGAAATAGTCGTCCACCTCTAATAATCCATCATTTTGCATTTCCTCTAATTCCAATTTAGCGTCTTCCCATAATTCCATAGAAAAATTATTTATGCTAAAATCAGCTTTTCCATTGCAAATCAGTTGATTAATCAGTCTGGCTGAGGTCTTTTCTTCATTGGTTAAATAATGTCCAATAATTAAAGGGAGTTCCTTCTTTAAAACTGCGGTTTGATACCTTTCAACTACTTTCTCATTTTGAACAAATGCTGTACCTGTGCAACTGATAGCTGAGCATCCCAATCCAATCATCATTTGATTTTGATCAGTTGTATAACCCATAAAATTCCGGTTCAAATAACCATCTTCTTTTGCGATTGTCAATTCATCTTCAGGCAAAGCGTAATGATCCATTCCTATATTTATGTACCCCATTTCATTCAGCATAGCCTTTGCTCGAAGATACATCGCTAACTTCTCCTCTGGCTTTGGCAAATCCTCATCTCCATAGCCTCTTTGGGCTTTACTTTTCCACGGCACATGAGCGTAGCTATACAATGCGATTCGCTCAGGTTTAAATTCTTTGACTTTTTCAATATTTTCTTCAATATTTTCTAAAGTCTGAAAAGGCAAACCATAAATTAAATCATAATTGACGGAATCAAAGCCAAGTTCTCTCGCCCATTGAGTACTTTTCCTAACATTTTCAATAGGTTGTATTCGATGGATGGCTTTTTGCACCTTTAAATTAAAGTCCTGCACCCCATATGAAACCCGATCAAATCCCAAATCAGTCAAAGTTTTCAGTTGTTCATAAGTGGTATTATTCGGATGACCTTCAAAACTAAATGCCTTTTGAGGATGTATTTCAGATGTTCCTAAGATCGAAGCTAACAGCCGATGAAGGTTCTTTGAAGAAAAAAATGTTGGCGTTCCACCACCAAGGTGTAAGTTTCGAATTACGGGCTTTTCTTCTATAGCATTAATGTAAGTCTTCCATTCTGATAATAATGACTCAATATACTGTTCCTCTACACTATGGTTTTTAGTGATTCTTTTATTGCATCCACAATAAGTACAAAGGCTTTCACAAAATGGTAAATGAATATAGATACTGAGACTCTTTTCCTGTTGAGAAAAATAGACGCTTTTTACTTCCTTTAACCATTCATCCATATTGGGGCTTTTCAATTTCCAATGTGGAACAGTGGGATAACTTGTATATCTGGGAATGGCTTTGTTGTATTTAGTGCTTAAACTGCTCATGAAATCTCTAATTAATTGACTGTACAAAACTAAAATACAGAGATTTGAGAATTACTGACTTAAGTCATCTAATGAGGTGAAAATTATCAATTTAGAATGCATTATGAGATTTTTATGGATGAACAAGATAAAACTACTTTCAGATTGCGGAATCTTACTGTCTTCTTTATATTTTTGCAGCAAAAGAAATTAGAATAAAATGGGAAGAGCATTTGAATACCGCAGAGCAGCAAAAGAAAAGAGATGGGATAAAATGTCCCGCTTATTTCCAAGATTAGGCAAGACCATTACCATGGCAGCCAAAGAAGGTGGACCTGACCCAGAAATGAATGCCTCTCTGAGAACTGCCATTCAGAATGCCAAAGCCCAGAATATGCCGAAAGACAATATTGAGGCAGCTATTAAAAGGGCTTCAAGTTCTGAAGCGGAAAATTACGTTGAAGTCACTTTTGAAGGAAAAGGCCCGCATGGTGTCCTTATATTCATTGAATGTGCCACTGATAACAACAACAGAACAGTAGCCAACATCAAATCCTACTTTAATAAAGACAAAGTAGGTGCCAATTTGGTCCCGAATGGTTCATTAGAATTCATGTTCTCTAGAACTGCAGTTTTCGAATTTGAAAAAGCAGAAGAGATGGATATAGAAGAATTGGAATTGGAATTGATTGACGCTGGGATGGAAGAAATTGAAGAAAATGATGGTAAACTCTATGTCTATGGAGATTATAAAGAGTTTGGAAATCTATCTAAGAAACTTGAAGAACTCAATATTGACGTCAAAAATGCTTCTTTAAAAAGATTTGCTAATGATTCAGTAGAGTTTGATGAAGAGCAAATGGCCGATATTGAAAAATTGATTGATAAAATTGAGGAGGATGATGACGTGCAAGCTGTTTATACCAATATTGCTTAATTAAAAGTCTTTTTGAACAGAAAGAGCCATTGATTGATTTCATTGGCTCTTTTATTTTGCTTATTGGCTTTTACTTACAAGCGCTTTACTAAGCTGTCCACTTTATATATGATAAAATCAACCGACTCATCCTTTATTTCTTGAACAACTGCTTTCTCAACCTTCATTTCTTTATTATCGATATTGAAACAAGATTGCCCTGAAGCATTTTTAATTTAGCTTTTCCGGTCGACTCTTCAACACTTAATTTTCAGGAATTATAGGAGAGCTTATCAGATGGACTACCGATCTCTATTTTCCCCATACATATAATTCTGCTAAATATTTTCTGGCAACATTTGGGAGGCTACTGGCAGGGATCATTAAAATTATTTATTCACTTTGACCATTTGCTTTCCATCAAGCACTGACAATTCTGGATTACCCTTGATTGATTCAATAATACTATTTTCTTTCCTGGGATATTTTTTGTCTTGAGAAGAGTTTTCCTCAGTGTTTGCGAAAGACCTCGTCCCAATAATCGAGGCTACTATAATTCCAATAAATAGTATTATATCTCTCTTTTTCATCTTTGTCTGTTTATAAATTCTGCACCAATACATTCATTATTGGAGAAAACAAAGAAATGCAAATTATGTTTAACTTATTATGAAAATAAATTAAACAAAAAGAGATTACTCAAATTCGGATCTTTTTTCGGGATCATATTTTACAAAAAGGTTAATGTAGGCCGAACGAGATAAACGGAAAGTCAGAGGTATCATCAATAAGGATAAGGATACAGATAATGTAATAATAAGCCACAGTTGTGCAAATCCTAAGACATTTAAGGCTACGAATACTGTAATAATCAAAGCTACTTGCATGGCATAGCTGATGTACATAGCTCCATCAAAAAAGGAAGGCTCAGACATATACCTTAATCCGCAGTGTGAGCAATGCTTAGGCATTTTCTGGAAATTCTTGATGTCGTAAGTCTTAGACTCAAATAAATCACCCTCATGACATCTAGGGCATTTGTAATTAAATATGCTATATAATTTATTTCCTTTTTTCATCGTAAGTGAGTTCTGGTATAAGTGCTATCAGATTTTGCCAAAGAAAAAAACGATCAGACTTCTATTATTTTTGTAAGCGAAGTATCCATCAAGTATTCAACCATCTCCATAATTTACCTAAAATGGTTTTTGGTTGTGGTTTTTGAACCTCCCTAGTTTGTTCAGTGACTTTCTTCTTCCTCGTAGGTTTAGTTTTTTGTTCTAATTGTTTTGGTTTTAATACTTTCTCTTTGTAAAACTGCTCTCTTTTTCTCTTCTTTTCCCTTTCAATCCTTTCTCGTTTTCGCGCATCTTTTTGCTCCTCTTTTTTCCTTATTTCAGCAGGGCTTAATTCTCGCTTTTGGTTTCTTCTAGGTTTTCTTTGTCGCGATGGTTGGCTAAAAGACTTTTTCTTTCTATCCTGAGTTTCTTCACTTTGCTCAGTTTGTGCCTTTCGTTTTGGTTCAGGCAAATCAATTTTACCAATTACATTTAACCCCTTCAGTTCCACTTTAGGAGCTTTTATAATTAACTCTTCATCCGAGTGTTCAGCTTGATCTTCTAACAGTTCTCCTACTGTTTTAAATGCCTTTTTCTTTTCTTTCTGGATCTCAGCTGGGACTTCCTCAATATTTTGAATTTCCACTGAAGATTTTTCAGCATTTTTTTCAGAGACCTCTTCTTCCGGTTCAGAGTCAGCTGGTTCAGCTATTTTGTCTTCCTTTTCATCAACCTCATCTTTCTCTTCTGTTCTTATTGTATCTTCAACTTCCGCTATGACTTCGTTCTCAGCTTCTTCTTCCTCAATTTCAAAATGTCTGTAAAGTAATTTTACTGCATTTTCATCCAATTTTGTATTTGAATCCTTCTCGATCACTATCCCTCTAATTTCAAGGAAATCGACTATGTCGTCTGTAGTAATAGAAAGTTTTCTCGCTGCCTGGGCAAGTCTCATGGTTATTATTGGTTATTAGCTGGTTAGTTGCAAATATATCATTTTAACAGGATATATGAATATTTTATCAACTATTAAAAATTATATCTTGAATACTCTAAAGTGAATAATCAAAACACGAAACTATTGGAAGGATAATCGATTTGGATTAATAATTGAACAGTAAATAGCGGAGGTCTATTGATACCTCCGCCAATAATTTATTCTCCTTGACCCAGTGAGAACCCTAGTGCACCATCGAAGGTATATAGGTTTTCTGTTTTGATGATGTCGTATCCTTTCTCATTAAGTTTACTCATCAATGCCAATACTTCTTTATATTCAATGGTCTTATAGTCAGGTTTCCCCTCAGCAACAGTTGCATTTTTTGAAATAAACCTGCATCGCCAATGATCTGTACAGAAGGTAGAATCCATTCCACCCGGATAAACTTTTACTCCTCTATTAGTTACCATTTTTAGCTTTAAGAAATCTTTTGAGTTTTCTGTCAACAGCTCTCCAAATTTATTGGCATTTCTATCTCTATGATCTATAAAAATATCTACACCCACCAATTTCTTTTCTTTTGGGGCATGAGATTTTTCTTGGATATTGATTCTAAAATCTTCTCCTTCTTTAACTTCAATTTTCTTGAATTGAGAAGGCACTTGTCCTAGTCTTTCAATTACGGCATCTGCAAACTCCATGGTACCCACTTTTTGCTTGCTATGACCTTCTTTGTAGATTTCTCCGGTGTGAATTCCATCTTCCAAGGTTGTCAACCAAGCATTATGAATAAGGGCTGCTTTTTCCACCTCTCCAAAATATTGCAACATTTGAATAGCACCGTGCAATAATCCAGATGGATTGGCTATTTTCTTTCCAGCGATATCAGGTGCAGAACCATGAATAGCTTCAAACATAGCGTAATCTTTACCGATATTAGATGATCCAGCCAATCCTACTGAACCAGAAATTTCTGCTGTTACATCAGAAACGATATCTCCATATAAATTCAGCGTTACAATCACATCGTAATCCTCTGGACGATTAGCAATTCTAGCAGTAGCGATATCGATAATTTGACTTTCTGCCTGAATATCAGGGTACTCCTTAGCCACTTCCTTGAAAACACTGTGGAATAATCCATCAGTCACTTTCATGATATTATCCTTAACTAAGCAAGTAACTTTCTTTCGATTATATTTTTTAGCATATTCAAATGCGTATCGACAAATTTTTTCTGAGCCTGGTCTAGATATTAATTTCAGACATTGAGCCACTTCATCAGTTTGTTGGTGCTCTATTCCCGCATATAAATCCTCCTCATTTTCTCGAACAACTACCAAATCCATTACCGGATGCTTACTTTCTACTATCGGATGATAGGAAACTGCAGGACGAACATTCGAAAATAAACCTAAAGATTTTCTGATAGTAACATTCAAGCTTTTATAACCAGAACCTTGTGGTGTGGTGATAGGAGCTTTTAAGATTACTTTCTTTTTATGGATTGCCTCCCAAGCACTTTCAGGAATCCCGGAAGTATTGCCCGACAAATAAGCCTGCTCACCAATTTCGATATGATCTGCATCAAGACTTACATTTGCCGCTGTTAAAATCTTTAAAGTGGCGTCCATTATTTCTGGACCAATTCCATCTCCTTTTGCAACTACTACTGGAAGTGATTTGGTAGCTTTTTTTAAATAATCTGCATTAACAGAATCTTTCATGACTGGATTTTTATGTTTTCTATATTAATATTTCCGATTGAAGGGTATTTATTCTAATGAGGATATACACGGTATAATTGTATTATAGTTGATATAGCCTTTAAATTTGATGCAAAAATAATGCACAAGGCTTTGGAATCAAAGCCGTTGTAAGTTTTAAACTGAAGTAATAATAATCAGGACGAAAATTCAGGTTCAGGCTTATCTTTTGGCAAGCATACTCCAGGGGGCAAATCCAAGACCGGGTCATCGTCATTCTCGTTGGAGCCACCTCCTCCACCTCCATCTTCGTCATCGGAGTTGTTGCCACTTTTTAAAACCCATCTGATGAAATAAGATACCAAAAAAGCACAACTTGCCACCAAGATGATGTAGTCAGGATTTTCGATGATATATTGAATGAAAGTCTCCAGCATCTAGTCTAATACAATTATTTAGCAAAAAGCATTCAAAAGTTAATCAATTTATCATCAAAATGTTAAATGATTGAGTGAGAAATTTTGAAAAGGCGCTGATTATATACTGGAAAATATAATTAGGCGGTTGTAACCGTCAAATCAAAATCCCATCTTCTCATACCAAGTATATACTTTTCCCAGCCCTTCTTTAAACCTAACTTGTGGTTTATAGCCTAAAAGAGATTCAATTTTAGTGATGTCTGCTTTAGAGTGCTTAACATCTCCCGGTCTTTCTGGGCCATACTTGGGCTTCAGATTTTTCCCACTTAAATCCTGTAAAAGCCCAATCATATCATTCAAGCTCATCTGATCTCCACAAGCTACATTATAAATTTGATTAAGGGCTTCCTTATTTTCTGAGAAAAGTGCTAAATCATTAGCATGAACCGCATTTTCTACAAAAGTAAAATCTCTACTGGTTTCACCATCCCCGTTAATAGTGGGCTCATTTCCATGAATAAATGCTTTACAAAAAATAGGAATCACTGCAGCATACGGATTGTCTGGGTTTTGTCTTGGTCCGAAGATATTGAAGTAACGAAGTCCAACATAATTTAAACCATAGGTCTTTTGAAAAACTTCGGCATACAATTCTACTGCATATTTGGTGACTGCATAGGGACTCAAAGGATTCCCAATTATATCTTCTTTCTTAGGTAAATTTGGACTGTCTCCGTAAGTGCTAGAAGAGCAAGCTAACACCACCCTGTCAATTTTATTTTGTACAGCTGCGTGCAAAATATTCACCGTACCATCGATATTTACTTTGGTACTTTGCATCGGGTTTTCGATGGAACGAGGAACGGAACCTAAAGCAGCTTGATGACTAATTAAATCAAAGCCCTTGGTTAACTCCAACATTTTTTCATAGTTGCAAATATCTTCTTCGAAAAACTCAAATCTGGGATGGTTTTCAAATTCTTTAATATTGCTGTAGTATCCATTCGAGAGATTATCAATCACTCTTACGGTCTCTACTCTATCGTCATTCAAATATTTTTCTACCAAATTGGAGCCAATAAATCCTGCTCCTCCTGTAATGATGATTTTCTTTTTCGACATTATGAAATATGATTAAGCGGCAAAGATAGGGAGTCAAAATTGCTTATAGTAATAGATTACTTCTTAATTTCTCTGCTGCTGACTAATCCTCTACAAATTCCTGCCACTCACGGAAATCCTCTTCTTTCATAACTTTAGCCATTTTGACCTGGCCTCCTTTATGCTTATTGGCATCGTTCCATTCCAAGAATTTCTCAGCAGAAATCAAGCTGACTTTCACATCCTTCAAAGCTTTATCTCTGGCTACTTTGTAATTCTTATTGCTATTTTTGAGGTGATTATCTAAATGAATTTTGATATCCTCATTCTTGATATCACCCTTGACTTCCTCCAAACCTAAATACCAGTGATGAATGTGTTCTCCATTTTCCTTCACAGCCGAAACTGTGAATTCTTTGATATTTAGACGGAAGTTTTCATTCAAGCTTTCAATGGCATCGTCCATCTTATTAACGGAAAGCTGAGAACCTACCACATTTAGAAAGAATTTGGTTCGTCCAGTAATTTTGATTTCAGATCTGGAAACATCAGTAAATTTTATAGTATCCCCAATCATATATCGCCACGCTCCGCTGACAGTAGAAATCAGCAAAATATACTCTTTCCCTTCTTCAACTTGGGAAATATCTACAGCCTTTTTATCTGGATTTACTTTTCCCGATTCCAAAACACTGCCCTCTTCAAAAGGAACAAATTCAAAATAGATGCCATTGTCGCAAATTAACTGCATAGCATCAGTGTCAGGCCGAGTTTGAGTTGCTAAATAGCCTTCGGAGGCTAGATATGTATCAATATACTGAACCGGCTTACTGAATAGTTTCTCAAAACTCTTTTTGTAGGGATCCAAAGCCACGCCTCCTGAAGTATATACCGCCAAATTTGGCCAAATATCATGTATGGAATCTACACTATGATAATCCATTACCCTTTTCAGCATCAATTCAATCCAGGAAGGAATTCCTGAAATGGAACCAATATCCCAATTTTTCGCTTCCTTAGCTATTGCCTCCACTCTTTCATCCCAATCATCTATGCTACTGATTTGCTCCCCGGGTTTATAGAAATTTCTGAACCAATTAGGTATATTAGATGCACTTATACCACTGATTTCCCCTTCAAAGTGTCCTTTAACTTGATTCAAGTCCGTGCTAGAACCCAACATTAGAATCTGCTTGGTGAAGAAACTTTCGGGTAAATCTTTAAAGTTAGAGAGGCTTAACACTTGTCGAATTCCTGCATTTCTGATGCTTTCTAGCATATCATCCGTAACTGGGATATGTTTGCTGTGCCCAGTGGTTCCAGAGCTCACGGCAAAATTATCGACTTTATCAGGCCAGCAAATGTCAGCTTTGCCTTCCCAGGATTTTTTCCACCAAAATTCCATATCATCATAATCATGATAGGGAACTTCTCTTGAAAATTCATTTGATAGGTTTTTTGATTTCAATATATGCTCAAACCCGTAATATTTGCCAAATGCAGTTTCTTTAGATTTCTGGAGTAATTCTTTAAGCGTTTCTTTTTGAGCTTCGACAGGGGAATCGTGTTTTTTGATTTTACTCCCAACTTCTATTGCAGCCTTAATAATATTACTGATAATTTCCATGAAAAAATATTAGGTAAAAAATATATTGAAGTGATAAACCTTCTGTTTTTAACCGAAATACTTCTCCAAGGTTACGGCTACCCCATCTTCTTTAGCTGGAAGGGTAACTTCATCTGCTACATTTTTCACTTCCTCTTTTGCATTTCCAACTGCTACTCCACAACCAACTGCTTTTAGCATTTCGATGTCATTATAATTGTCCCCAAAAGCGATGACATCCTTCATTTCAATATTCAATTCTGTCCGTAACAGCTGATTTAAAGCACTAGCCTTCGAGATTTCAAGTGGAGCTATTTCAAGATAAGTATCTTTAGAGCGATATAAATGCAATGGTGCATCCATAGATTTCAGCTCAGAAATCAAATCATCAATTAAAGACGGCTCGCCCATACACATGATTTTATGAGCACCATTCTCTTGTGACTTCCAGCTCTCCATTAACTCCAAACCTGATAATATAGAAGCTTGAACTTTCGTATTATTGATTTCCCTTTCTGTCCATTGATCCCTGGAAGGTGCAAACCAATTGTCTTCCAAATAAAAGCCTGCATGCAAATTTTTATTATCGCTCCATTTTGCAATGTACTCACATAATGAGAAAGGAATTTTTACTGAATCCAATATTTTGATCTCATGCCTTTGGGAGATTATAAACCCCCCGTTATAGCAAATTAATGGTTGATTAACTATATCTAGGGTTTGCTGCAAATGGCGCATGGCAGCGGGCATTCTACTGGATGCCAAAATAATCGCCACATCATCTTTCACATGCTTAAAAATATCAACTGTTCTTTTTGATAATTCCCTGTCCTTGTTTAAAAGTGTTCCATCAATATCGGTGCAAATTGCCTTGAACATATTATTATGTGCTTAAGATTTTGGAAATGCAAAACTAATGCTTTTGAAACAGTTCAAAACAATCAGAAAGATTATTTATCATGCCAATGTCCATGCTCGGCAGACCAAACTTTACCGGGAGGAGCTTCACCAGCTGGTGGTGGGGTTAATCCTTGTCTGCTACTGTTTGTATTTACCGGAGCTGTTTGCTGTGAATTATAATAAACAGAAAATCCTGCTATGGCTAGAATCACCACAAAAATAGCTATATACATTAAATTTTTGTTGTTGTTTATACCTGAAGACTCTTTGCCCATATGGCAATTTTTATATTTCTTCCCGCTTCCACAGTGGCAAGGTTCGTTTCTTCCTAGTTCCTTTTTCATTTACAATCTTATTTAATTCGGAATTAATTTACGAAAATATTAGACATGAAGCAGATATTTATTCTAAACGATCTTGACTGATACCAAAAGGTCATCTCCAATTGATGACCTGAATCTCGTTTTCTTCTCTTTTTTTCATATTATCAGGCAAATGATCAAGAATTTCTTTTTGAAGGGCTTCAATTATTCTTCTTTTTAGAAAGTCCCTTTTCATCACCAAGCTCACTTCTCTAAATGGTGTAGGTTTCTTAAATATTCTCAACTTCTTTAAGTCTTCTTTTGACAAATCTAATGTTGCCAATTCTGGCAGTAAAGTAACTCCACCTTGTTTGTCCACCATCCTTTTTAGAGCCTCCAGTGAACCGCTTTGGTAATTCAAAATATTATCAAAATTTCTGTTTTGGCAAATATTCAATACTTGTTCTCTAAAACAATGACCTTCATTGAGCAACCAAAGCTCGTTATTTTCCAAATCTTTACCTGAAATGGGTTTTTCAGGAGGCTCTAAATCTGTTTTATGAGCGTATCCTAGAAATTTTTCATAATAGATTGGAATCTCTCTGAAGGAACTATCATTTAATGGCCCAACTAATATTCCAACATCAATTTCCTCAGATTTCAATTTGGCCAGTGTATTCTCAGTTAATAATTCCTGCACCTGAATATGAATAGCTGGATATTTATTCATAAAACTTTTGGCAAATAGCGGTAAAAGATAAGGTGCAATAGTTGGTATAACACCAATTTTTAAGGTTCCGGAAACCTCCATCTTCTGGTCCTCAATAATTTCCTCCATTTTCTTGGCTTCGTTGACAACTTTCCGTGCTTGTTCCAAGATCATGGCCCCAAGTTCTGTTGGAACAACCGGTTGCCGACTTCTGTCAAATATTTTTACACCAAGATTATCCTCCAATTTATTGATTTGCATACTTAAGGTTGGCTGAGTTATAAAACTATGCTCAGCCGCCTTCCCAAAATGACGATAAGTATCTAATGCGATGATATATTCCAGTTGAGAGATGGTAGCCTTCATTTATACAGAGAATTTTTATTTAAAATATTTATGCTTGCAATTTAAATAATTGACCCAAAATAAACGTATTATTATTTAGAATTAATCCAATTATGATTAAATTTGCTCTCGAAATTTTAAAAATACTAACAAAATGAAGAATATACTTATTGCGCTCTTAGCTATTAGTACACTTTGGGCATGTTCTCAAGGATCTAATAAAGAAGGAGAGTCAGAAGAAAGTAAGGAAGTAAATGTTTACACTCATAGACATTATGAAGCAGACCAACAGCTTTTTAAAGATTTTGAAGAAAAGACGGGAATCAAAGTAAATGTTGTAAGTGCCAATGCTGATGAATTAATTCAAAAAATGACGTTAGAAGGAGAAAACTCTCCCGCTGATGTGTTAATTACAGTTGATGCAGGGAGACTGCACAGAGCCAAAACAGCTGACCTATTACAAGCTGTTGAATCAGAAACTTTGAACAGCACCATCCCTTCAAACTTAAGAGATGTTGACAATCACTGGTTTGGATTAACTGTCAGAGGTAGAGCTATAATTTACAATCCTGAAAAAATTAAGCCTGAGCAAATTGCTACATACGAGTCGTTGGCGAATCCAGACATCAATGGAAGATTATTAATACGTTCTTCTTCTAATATCTACAACCAGTCACTGATGGCCTCTATAATTGAGCATAACGGAGAAGAGGCTGCTTCAACTTGGGCAAGTTCAATAGTAAAAAATATGGCCAGAGACCCTAAGGGTGGCGATAGAGACCAAATTAAAGCAGTTTTCGCAGGAGAAGGAGATGTTGCGGTATCCAATACCTATTACTATGGAAAAATGCTGAACTCTTCAAGTGAGGAAGAAGTGAAAGTAGCTCAAGCTGTAAAATTGTTGTTTCCTAATCAAGATGGACGAGGAACTCATATCAATGTCAGTGGAGCAGGAGTAGCCAAATATGCTCCAAACAAAGAAAATGCAGTGAAATTTATTGAATTCCTAGTATCAGAGGAAGCTCAAAAAGTATTTGCAGGGGTGAACTACGAATATCCTGTCAATAAAAATGTAGAATGGGCTCCAACTTTAAAAGAATGGGGAGAATTTAAGCAAGATGATTTAAATCTTTCTGTTTTAGGAGAAAATAATGATTTAGCAGTTAAAATATTTGACAGAGCAGGTTGGAAATAATTTGTGGGTAAGTTAAAGTCCATTATAAAATTTAAAAAGTATGCCAATGGTTGGTCCTTTGCTCTAATAGCATTGGTGCTGATTATTGGCTTACCTATTTACACCCTTTTCTTCAAGCTTTTCGAGGAAACTACCGACAGTGTTTGGGGGCATCTAGTAAACACAGTACTGACAGATTATATTCTGAATTCAATCGGTTTAGTGGTAGTGGTCAGTATTTTGACCTTACTGATGGGTGTTTCTTCGGCATGGATCGTTAGCACAAGTAACATACCATTTCGCAGGCATTTCGAATGGATGTTGATCCTTCCATTGGCGATTCCTACCTACATTGCCGCTTATACCTATGCCGGTATTTTCGATTACACTGGACCTATCCAGATATTTTTAAGAGATATTGGCTTTTCTGATCTTGTGTATATAGACATTATGAATTTCTGGGGAGTTGCCGTGGTCATGTCATTAGTTTTATTCCCCTATGTTTATGTAGTAGCCAGATCAAGCTTTATGAGCCAATCAGCTACATTACTTGAAGCCTCCAGAATTTTGGGCAGTTCTTCGTGGCGAACATTCTTTAGAATTGCATTACCGATCAGTAGGCCTGCAATTATTGGTGGCTTGTCGCTGGTCATGATGGAAGTCCTCAATGATTATGGGGCCGTAAAATATTACGGAGTTAGCACTTTTACAACAGGAATTTTTAGGGCTTGGTTTTCATTTGGAGATCCTAATTCGGCCATCAATCTATCTGGTATTCTAATGGCCTTTATCTTCATGATGATCATGGTGGAAAGATTGCAGCGTGGAAAAGTTAAATTTGATGAAGGTGCTAGAATTGGCAGGCAACTGAAGCGATACCAATTAAAGGGCTGGAAAAAATTCTTCGCCTGGATAGTTTGTTTCATTCCACTATTTCTAGGGTTTATCACGCCTGTTTTTCAATTGATATTATGGTCAGTTCAAACCATCAAAAAAATAATCGATTTTGATTTTTTAATTCTGATGGCCAATAGTTTTGGACTTGCTTTACTGGCAGCTTTTTTATGCGTTGGTTTTTCGGTCGTAATTTTATTTGCGGTTAAAGTCAATAGAAACAGATTTTTTAGTTTGTTGGCAAAATTTGCGGCACTAGGCTACTCAATACCTGGAGCAGTAATTGCCATTGGCATAATGATTCCGCTATTGGGATTAGATAAATTCTTAATTGCTACCTGGGCGGAAAGTTTCAATATGAAAATCGGATTGATATTCAGCGGGACCATTTTCGCACTTACTTTTGCTTATGTCGTCCGTTTCCTAACCGTGTCTTTAAACCCTATTGAAGCAGCTTTTAAGAAGACCGGAGACAGTATTGATGAAGCTTCGTATTCACTGGGTGCAGGCTCATTCAAAACACTTATTAAAGTCAATTTACCATTAATTAAAAGTGCGTTGATTTCAGGAGGTATTCTTGTCTTTGTAGATATATTAAAAGAACTACCTTTAACCCTGATTTTAAGACCTTTTAATTTTCATACATTAGCAACCAAAGCATACGAGTTAGCCAGCGATGAATTAATAGCCGAATCGGCAACCCCTTCGCTCATTATTATCGTTATTGGCACCATACCTATTATCATTTTGAACAGGCTAATGAAAACTACTAAAGCTGATGGAAGTACTATCAATTAAGAATTTACATAAGAGATTTGGTAAGAAACTCCAGTACGCTGTTAATAATGCAAACTTGAGTCTACAGAAGGGAGAACTTTTAGCATTAGTAGGAGAAAGTGGTAGTGGAAAAACAACTTTATTACGGCTAGTTGCTGGCTTCGAAGAAGCAGATGCAGGGCAGATATCGATCAATGGTGATAAAGTTGTTGATGATAATTTCAGCATGAAACCTGAGAAAAGAAAAATCGGTATGGTCTTCCAAGATTATGCTCTATTTCCACATTTAACGGTGGCAGACAATATAAAATTCGGACTGTCTAAAGGACAATTCCCTGATGTGCAAGGTAGAATAAGGGAAGTAATGGACATGGTGGGTTTGAGCAGTTATGCCAAGAGATTCCCTCATCACCTTTCGGGTGGCCAGCAGCAGCGTGTAGCTTTGGCACGAGCTTTAGCGCCTAACCCACCACTAATCTTATTAGATGAACCCTTCAGTAATTTGGATGCAGTCTTAAAGGACCAGGTCCGGGAAGAAGTCCGGAATATTATCAAAAAGGCTGGCGCAACCGCACTATTTGTTACCCACGATATGCGTGATGCTCTTTCATCTGCAGACAGAATTGCGATTTTGAAAGATGGAAAAATACAGCAAGTGGGTACGCCTCGTGAACTTTATGAAACACCAAAGAATCTATATGTAGCCAGCTTCTTCGGGAAAATAAACGCAATGAATGCTACAGCAGAAAATGGGACTTATAAACTTAAAGCAGGTGAAATCAATGGTGCCAAAACCGATAAAAAAGGGCAGGTATTAATAGCAATCAGACCAGAGAATATTGAAATCCTGACGGAGCCACAAGAAAATGTATTCCCTGCAAAAGTAGAATTAGCCCAGTATTTTGGTGACCACCAGCAAGTACATGCTGATATTGGATCGGAAACTCATGTAGTAATTCATGCCCATGAAAAAATCCTGTTTGATAAAGGAGATCATATCTATTTAAGATTTAATCCCAATAAAATTCATGTTTTGGATACATGTTGGTATCCTGGTTTGGTGAGTTAATTATTGAATAAGCACTATATTATTACTTCTGCTTAAAATTCTATTGTAAGCCATTCTCTTTTTGGCTGAATTATTGTGATATTTATAAAAGTAAAAATTTAAATCTTATGAAAAGGCTATCCATATTCAGCATATTTGTTTCTATCCTGCTATTAAGTTCTTGTGATTTACTCAATGATGCAATCGAGGAACAAGAAAATACCATTGACATTGCAGCGGGCTTAAAAGAAGCCTTAAGAGTTGGTACCGACACGGCTACTTCCAAACTGGCTGTTGTAGATGGTTATTTACGAGATGAAGCTGTTAAAATTCTACTTCCCGATGAATTGGAAGCTCAAATTAATGCACTCAAAGCCGTAGAGCTGAATGTTTTCGGTTTAGGAACCATAACTGGGGATCAGATTTATAATACTGGTGTTCCATTTTTAGGAATTAATAGTTTAGCAGAGAAAGAAGAAGAATTGATAATGGGGATTAATCGGGCAGCAGAGGAAGCCGCTAAAGAAGCGGGGCCGATATTTTTTGATGCCATTCGAGGAATTACCATAACAGATGCAGAGAACATTTTATACGGATCTGATACTGCTGCAACTGCTTATCTTGTCAATAACACCTATCAATCATTGTTCGATACCTTTGAGCCAAAAGTTAATACTGCTGTCAATTCCGTTACTATAGGAAACAGAACAGTAGAGGAGCTTTATAGCAATTTTGTTAGCGAGTATAATAATATTTTAAACACCTCAGTTCCCATCGGATTTTTAGAAAATCAAAGTTTGGGTTCCATTTCAGGCATCAACACCATTAATGAAGCAGATATTTCGGCTTTTGCGACAGGAAGAGGCTTGGACGGACTATTCTTAAAAGTACAGGAAGAGGAAACCAATATTCGGAAAAATGTGAACGCAAGAGTAAATGAGATCCTGCAAAAAGTATTTGGCTTGTTGGATTAATCAATAGCATCACAAATATTTTAGAAAAGAAAAGAGGCCCAGAGATTTTATAGTTGCTGGGCTTTATTTTGTTAAAAAGTATAATTCACTTTCAACAAGGCTCTCCTGCCCTGAATAAAATTTTGATAGGTGCTGACAAAGTATTCAGATAAGAAATCTCTACTTATTGCTTTGGTATCAAAAATATTAAAAACCTGAATATCAAATCTGAAAGATCTTTCTGGCCATTCGTAACTCAGTTCAGCATTGGCCAGCCACCAATCACTTAGGGTGTTGGTGCCATCATATAATTGGTATTGAACATCAAAATTCATTTCGAAGTTCTCATTCCACACTGCTTCCCATCGATTGGTAAATGACTGCAAATTAAATTGGTTATTTGAGACTCCATTGGCATACTCCGTCAGCTGGAGTCCATATTTAATCGAACTCGTGAGGTACTGACCAAGATTAGTTTGAAATGCCAAACTATGGTTTTGATTCCGATGCTCGTTTTGCACCTCCACCTCATTAAGCCTATTCGTATAGTTTTGATATAAGCCATTTGATTCCAACGTTAAGCGGAAAGTTTTGAAGCGCTTATCAATCTTACCATTATAATTCAAATCATATTGCGGTGCACTACTGTTTATCAAGCTTGAATTATTGACTAAGCCGTTAAAGTCCGTTGCCTCTTGAAATGAGTGCTGCACTTGATTAAAACTCGAGAATAAAAAGGCATTCATTCCATTAAATAAATTAAAGAAATGGTAATTAAGCTGTAAGCTATTGTAAAATGCTGGCCTTAAAGCGGCATTACCTATACCTATATTCTGATAGTTTCTTAATTGCAATGCTTCCGTTAACCACTCTTCCTGCGGGCTGCGGACTTGTTGCTGAAATATAAAATCTAAGCCTTGAACACTATTAATATCATACTTCACTTTAAAGTTCGGCAGTAGGTAATGTGGATTGCTGGTTGCGCGTACATCTTCTTCTCTTACAGACATTCTTTCATCTTGTAAATAGAAATAGCTGAGGCCTGGAAGAAATAAAAATGATTTCACTCTAGACTTCCATTGTAAACCAGCAGCTGCTATTGAAAAAGTGCGGCTAAAATCTATACGGTAGTCGTCTAAATTCTGATCTTCCTCATTTTCTAACGTTCTATTCAATGTGGACAATCGATGCTGGTAGGACAGAGAAACATCAAGATGATTTTTCTTATTCCAAATCCAATAATAGTGTAATTCAGATTGTAGCGTTTTAATATCTTGCTCACCATTTTCAAATCTACCAATGGAAGAATCGGTTTGACTTTCCAAGCCATATTGCAAATCCCAGATGTTACCTGATTGACTATTTCTCCATAAAAACTGATTCTCTACAGACAAGATATGATCCGGATTGAGCTGAGTATAATAGTTCAGTTGTTGATTCCAGCTCCATTCGACATTTTCACTTTCAATATCAGTCTCTTGCCCTCCGGCCCAGTTAGAAATTGAAAATCGATCGGCAGTATTACGGCTGCTTAACCACTGACTTTTGTACTGCCAGTTGCTAAATGGTGATGCTAAATAATCTAATTGATACTGTCCAAGGATGCTTCCATATTTCTGTTGCTCCCTATTAATACTATTCTCAGGCTCTGGACCATTCTCACTTAAAAATCTGCGGTTTTGTCTTTGCTGCTCCAAAACGTCAGCAGTATTAGCAATCATGTAAGCCTGATGTTGCCACTTTCTAGAGGCCTGATAATTGATGTTTAATCCAGCGAAATTGCTAGTAAGCTCTTGTACTTGCGTTTTATCTTTTTGAGGAATGGTATTCCTATCCTGACGTTCTTCAATTTTCAAGGCTCCGCCCTGAAGGCCCCAGGGGTTTTGAGCCTGCTTCATCCGCTGATAGTCATTAAAATTGAAAGCCTGCTCCCCGATATTATTGGCATCTAGAATGGCATTCAGACTTAAATCCTTACTGTAGTAAAATGAATTTCCATGGCCGGCATAGCTATTTCTTAAACCTGCTCCTAAAGTAAGATCACCAAAAACCATTGATTTCTGATCTTCCTTTAAAGTAATGTTCATAGCTATTTGATCGTTTGTGTTCACATTTTTTAATGTTGAATTTTCCTGATAGCCTTTTAAAACCTGAACCTTATCAATAGCTCTGGCAGGCAAGTTCTTCACTGCCATTTTACTATCACCATCGAAGAACTTTTTGCCTTCAACTAAGAGCTTATCCACCTTTTTTCCTTGAACAGTTACGCTCCCATCTTCTTCCACTTCAACGCCAGGTAATTTCTTTAATACATCTTCCAACTTTCGCTCATTCCCCTTGGTAAATGCTTCCGTTTTATAAATCAAAGTATCTCCAGATAAGGTTACTGGCATTTCTTTAACCACCTGTACTTCATCCATCAAGCCTTGATCTTGTGACAATGGAATGATTAGATTCTGAATTCTATCCGGATCTGTAGTGATATGTTTTATGAAAGGAACGTAGCCTACAAAACTAGCTCTCAATTCCAACAGTACGCCTGTCTCGATGGTCATCTTGAATTTCCCAGAGGCATCCGTAACCGCAAACGACTTGATTTCATTTGTGGTCGTATCCTTCAAAAGCACATTAGCATAAGGTATGGGTGTATTTAAAGAATCTACTACTTTACCTTCCATGCTGTAGTAATCTTTACTTTTCTGCGCCAAAACAGCGCAAGAAAATAGGATTACTGAAAAAATTGTGAGAGTGATGGCTTTCATGTCCATGACTTAACCGCCTATTACGATTTCAATGTTCGAGCCATCTCCTTTACCTTGATATCTCTGCATCATCTCTTTCATCTTTTCTTCAGAAATGGCCTGAAATTCTTCTAGCGTTACTTCTTTTCCCTGATCAGGTACTCTAATCTCTTCTTGCTCCTGATAATTCAAATTCACTTTTGTGCATATAAAGTGACGACCGTTCGATTTTAATTCGAGAATTAAGCCTGGCAGTCCGAAATAAGTCGTTGGACCCTGAGCAACGGGAATATCCATGGTAAACCAAGCATCAATATGAGTGGTGTCTTTGGTTATTTCCATTTCCTCCATACCGGTGGCAAATCTCCGAGCATCCGAAATTCGAGTATATACTGCTTTTCTACAGCTGTAATCCCCAATTTGCTTGGTTTCAGTGCCAATTTTCCACTCATACTTTGGCAGACTGTCAATAACTAAAAATCTCTTTCCCATTAATTCCTGACTATTTCTGTATTTTCCCTCTTCCAGATTGCGGTACAGCTTATCCTTTGAACTTCCATTAGAAATTACCAATTCCATCCCATTGGAGGAAGCACTTGCCGGTCCTGAGTTCACACTCTCTTCCTGTTCCCACAACGACTCTTTTGCATTAAACTTTAATGTGTAAGTCTTTTGCATCTTCTTGAGCAGTTGCTGTTTTACAGCTTGCATCTCTTGCGGTGACATGGCGCTTGAGTCTAAAGAAAGTTCGATTTGACTCCTGCTTTCATAGGTGGCCACTCCACTGAATTGTTGTGCAAACAGGCCTGAAGCCAATAGTACACCGATGAATGTTATAATAAGCGTTTTCATATTTTTGTGATTTTCGTTTGATACAAAACAACTTAATAGATTCTTCAAAAAGCGTTAATGAGTGTTAAAGAGTGTTAAAATCAAGATATGACTGCTTCCTTTTCTTTACCTTAGCAATATGAATTCAAAAAGATTTAAGGCTATCGGAATTTTAATTGTTGCTGTATTTTTCGCAGCCATTCTTTTCCATGGCTTTTACTTTATAAAAAATTATCAAGAGGCTTACCTTAAATTCACGAAGGACGTAACCCTTGCCTTTGATACTGCACTTAAAAACTACTTTGAAGATCTATCAGAATCCGATGTCATCGTCATTACTGACATTCAAGAAGGCCAGAATAAAAATGTAAAAACTGATACCTCAGAACTGAGTCAAGCGATTACTCGTGACTTTTTTCAACGTTTTAGCGAAAGTCCTTTCTCCAAAAAAGGCAGCAAAATCCTTGAGAAAAAGGTTAAGGAACTTGATGGCTTGAACATCACTCAAATTTTGATCGAGGGTAATTTTCAAGAAGAAGAAGTGTTTTTAGATAAACAAAATGACATTGTGATGATGGCGGGGAGAAAAGCAGCTGATAGTATTTTCTCCATGAACTCTATTAGCAATAAGTTAGTGATTTCCATAAGCCGAGACACTATCGACTTTGACTTGCTCAATAAGTACTTCACGGATGAGCTGAGAAAAAAGAATGTAGAAATAAAGTATGGGATAGAGTACTTGAGAAAGGACTCTCTTGTAGGCGCTTATCACGGATCCTTACTGCAAAATTTGCCATTAAAATATACCGCTGACGAAGATCTATTGGCCTCCAAAGAAAGAATCAATCTTGCTTACGAGAACACCTCTCTTAATGTGCTAAAGGAAGGATTACTGAATAGTAGTTTTTCTCTGGCCTTTTTCTTACTGATTGTATTTGTTTTGGCTTTCTTGTATAAAACGATTAAAAATCAGAAGGATTTATCAGAAATTAAAAATGATCTGATCAATAATATCACTCACGAATTTAAAACCCCCCTAGCCACTATTTCAAGTGCTATCGAAGGAATGCAATCTTTTAATCCAGAGAATGATCAAGAAAAGAATCGGAAATACCTTGACGTAGGACAACAACAGGTTGGAAAAATGACAGGCATGGTAGAAAAGTTATTGGAGACTGCCACTTTGGATAGCGAGAAATTGATGATCAAGAAAGAGTCCATCAACATTTCAGAATTTTGTCAGGAACTGTTTGATCGCTACCAAAACCATCATCTTGATAAGAAATTAGTCTTGAAGGTGGAAGATATCTCTGATACAGTTATGGCCGATAGATTTCATTTGGAAAATGCGCTATCCAACTTGATTGATAATGCATTGAAGTATGGTGGTAGTGAAGTTTCCTTCGCTTATAAAAAATTGGATGACTGCCATTGCTTTAGCGTGACGGATAATGGTGGGAATTTATCAAAGGCGCAAGCAAAGCGTGTATTTGATAAATTTTACAGAATCCCACAAGGAAATGTTCATAATGTGAAAGGCTTCGGTATTGGACTATATTACAGCAAAAAAGTAATCGAAAAGCATCATGGAAAACTTGAGTTAGATATTTCTAAAAATTTCACCCAATTTAAAGCCTGCCTGCCATGACTAAAAAATATAAAATATTGTTGGCAGAAGATGAGCCGTCTTTAGGAATGATTTTGAAAGAAAGCATGGAAAGCCGTGGCTTTGAAGTCAATCATAGTGAAGATGGCGAAGCGGCCTGGCAGTCTTATCAAAGCCATCAATATGATTTATTAGTACTAGATGTGATGATGCCGAAACTAGATGGATTTAGTTTAGCCCAAATGGTAAGGAAATCTGATAGCTATATTCCCATTATCTTTCTTACTGCCAAATCAGCTACACAAGACTTAATAGAAGGATTTGAAAAAGGAGGGAATGATTATATCAAAAAGCCATTTAGTATGGAAGAACTGATTGTAAGAGCCAAAGCACTATTGGAAAGAAAAAGCAATCCTTTACACCAAGAATGGCTCAGCCTTGGAAAATATCAATTCCATCCTGGCAAACAAATCCTTAAATGGCAAGAACAGGAAGAATATCTGACGCATAAAGAATCAGAGGTGCTCAAAGAATTGATCCTGCATAAAAACGAATTAACCGATCGCTCTATCATCCTGGAAAAGCTATGGGGAAATGCGGACTTTTTCAATGGCCGCAGTATGGATGTGTACATTAGCAAATTGCGCAAGAAGTTGGATAAAGATAGCGACTTACAGATCTTAAATATTCGCGGATACGGATATAAGCTGGTTTGTAGTTGATCTACCTCATTTTTCTGATTGCTGTAGCGATATTTAAATACACAAAAGCAAGCAAAGCAAAGCCAGCGCCCATGTAAAATGTTCTTGCAAAATTGGCTGTAGAATTTTCATAAACCCAACCTGAGATAAAAGCTCCCATCCCTATGCCTATTTCCAGAAATATATACAATGTGGCGAGGGCTTTACCCCTTTTGTGGTCTTCTGCCAGATCAATAGCCCATGCAAAGACGGTGGGTGAATTCATCCCTACACCAATTCCAAATAAAACTCCTGCACCCATAAGACTGATTAAGGAGTTAGAAAGTGCAATTAAGACCATGGCTATTGCCAAAATAAAAGAAGAAACTTTTAGCACTTTCACTCTGCCAATCTTATCGGAGATCTTGCCCGCCACAATTCTCACTCCCAATGACGCCAAAACAAATACGGCAAAAAATAAACCTTTATTGCTAATATTGAGATGTGCACTGTAGTCGGGCATTATAGTGAGCACTAAGCCAAAAGAGTAAACGCTTAAAGCCATATAGATCGCTGGAACAATTACTTTTTTCTCCAAGATTTCATCTCTTTTAAGCTTCAGCAGACCAAAATTAAAACTAACCCTGTCAGCCAAAGTCTCATTCATGCCTGATAAAATCACAATACTGATTATCGCACTTAAAGCCGAAGCATAAAACACATAGTCGATGGGGTATATACTGCCGATATATCCGCCTATAGCATTTCCTGAAGCGGTTCCTACGCTAATAGCTACGCCAATAATCCCCATAGCCTCTCCCCTTCTATTAATTGGAACTATATCTGCCACATAAGCTGCATTTCCAGTGGGCGTGAAACCGGTAGAAAATCCATGCAGGAGCCTCAATGCGAAAAATGCGATAATACCGGTTACAAATGGGTAGCTAAGTCCTGCCACAAAGCAAACCACAGCTCCGAAAATCATTACAGGAAGTCTCCCAATCTTATCTGCTAATTTCCCGCTAAAGGGTCTTGAAATACCCGCAGTTATCGTAAATAAAGCAATGATTAATCCTTTGTATTCACCTCCGCCTAAGCTTGTCAAAAAATCAGGAAGCATAGGGATAATCATATTGAAGCTAGCGAAAAATAAAAAAGCACTAAAACTTAGTGCAATAAACGGACGATTAATTAGGCGCTCTTGCTTCATGATGCGAAGTAAGGCATATCCACATTATTAAGCACGAAAATCAATGAAAAGTAATTCCAATATCATCTTTCTACCTCCAGTTCGACTTTGGCTATGTCAAACTAAAACTTCCGGGCTGGTGTGAGCTGCCCACCCCGTAACCATCGGTTTGGCATTGATAAGATTATATGTAACAGATATAATGGTATAGAACTACTGCTATAGGTTCGGAATTGTAAAATAGAAGGTACTTCCCTCCCCTTCTTTAGAATCTACCCATATTTTACCCTTATGCATTTCAACTATTTTCTTACAATGGGCAAGTCCGATGCCAGTGCCTTCATACTCAGAATTACTGTGAAGGCGTTGGAAAATACTAAAGATCTTTTCTTTTTGTTCATTCGGAATTCCGATGCCATTATCTTGGATGGTAAATGTCCAACCATTCTTTTCTTTGGCTGATATTGTAATCTTGGGTGGTACTCCAGGCTTACGAAATTTAATACTATTGCTAATCAAATTCTGAAAAAGCAATCGGAGTTCCGTTTCAAAGCCCTTGACTTTTGGTAATTCCCCAAGCTCAATGGTAGTGTTCGTATCATTTAGAATAGTTTCTATATCTTGCTGAATAACTGCAACTAGTTTTTTACAGTCCACCGTTACCAATTCTTTTCCGCCTCCTCCAATACAGCTATAATCCAAAAGGTCATTAATTAGCCGAGTCATTCTCGCGGCTGATTCAGAAATAAAACTTAATGTAGTAATTGATTGCTCATCTAATTTGTCTTGATTCTCATCGGTAAGCAATTTTATCAGACTAGAAATATTTCGCACGGGTTCTTTTAAATCATGAGAGGCGATGTAAGTAAGCTCACTTAGTTCCTCGTTCTTTTGTTCCAGCTCAATTTTTGTTTGCTCTAGTTCAGTTACATTCCTCAGCATTACATAAACGTAATTGTCCTGAATGTGGTGGACTGAACATTCATATTTACCTGCCACCATATGATTGGAATATTCAACCAATCCCAAATTTACATTTCCGCCTTCTGCTGCTACTTTTCTGTAAGTTTCAATCACTTGTAAGCCTCCTTCATGTTCATAAGCCTCAGGAGCAACTTCAATAATCCTTTTTCCGAAAACTTCCTCCTTTTCCTTTCTCATCTCATAAAGGATTATCTTATTCATAAAAACATACCGAATGCTTTTGATATCATTTAAGTCCTCAACATGAAAAATACCTACGCCATGCGATAAGTCGTCAAAGGTCTTGGTGACAATTTCAAGATTCAGTAAGTCTCTCATGTCATCAAGCAGTTTTATTTTGGAAATCCGGCATGATTCATATTATTTAACATACAAATGTGTTCATATTTTTCCCTTTGGCCATTGTATCCTGGACTAAGAAAATGGATAAATTATCAGCACTTCTTTGGCCTATTCTATTAATTCCAGCCTCCTATTCACTATAAAGCACCCTCGCTTTTTGCATTAATTTATCGGATCGATAGCCCTTCGATTCACTTTCATCTTCAAAAAATACAAAAATTTAAAATAAAGTCCTAATTTTTTCTAGCTTGGATAGACGGCCGACTATTTCATTCTTATGAATGAGCGAACTATCTGTACTACCTGTTCAATATTTATAATGTTGAACTACTATCTGTGGATTTATAATCCATTTTACAATAAGCGGATTAAAAATCCTATGAACCTCATTCGACATTGCCAATGTCGAATAGAGCTTTAAATCTGAGCTAGTACGTGCTTTGCCTGTGTTCCAAGAGCACCATCTCAAAACTGATAGCTATAAGTCAGTGTCCCATTGTACTCTGAGCTAATGCCCCCTTCAGACTGCTCATTTCCTCTTGTTTTCCTATTGATGAAAGCATTAGTGAAGCTGAAGTTATGTTTTTCCTTCAAGCTGTAGGTGGCACTCAACCTACAATTTGTAATCGTATTTTGTAACTGCTGATTGCTATAGCTGTTGTTATAAGCGGAAGAAAGACTTAAGCGCAATTGCTTCTCGAATAATGATTTGGTGGCGGAAAAAAACAGGTCCTACTGTTAGGTTTTGCATATCGGTGGCCTCTTGCAAGCTTACATTCATGGAGGCTGAAAACCTCAGTTCTGAGGGTTTCCATTGCCTTACATAACCAAGGTTACCATTATAAAATCTAGCCCCTGAATTTTGTACTTCACCCCTTTGCTCATCGGTCGTTTGCTGCGCAGACAAATTAGCCATTAAAAAAGATGACTTTTCCTCTGTTGCTTTTAAAACTTAGTTCGCATTGAAATTGAGATTCTCAGAAATCTGGGAGAAATTTAAAGTATCGCTCGGCTGCACCAATGGATTGGGATTATTGAAGTCTTCAAATTGGGCTTTTCAAAAGGTGTATAGTTGAGATTCAGTGCTCCTTCCCAACGAGTCATTTTGTCGAGAGGATGCAAAAAGAAATGCAAAGCGATCTTAGAGGCACAAATTGGCAAACTGGAAATTGTAATCCTCGAGTTTAGGGATACATGCCTGGGAATCTGCCCTACTTGTAAAAAAGGAAAGCTACAGACCGTGGCCGTATTCGACCAAAGAGGGCCGCCAAAGCACTGGCTCAAAACACTACAGGAACACTAAAAAATGAAACGGCTCTAATCGTAGCGGAAGAACTATGCTCAAAAAGTCATAAAATGCTCTAAATAGCAGTTTTTTCATGTCTGCTAAAATCAAAATGACTCGGTATGAGTGCTCGAAAAACCTGATATGATTATGCTGTCAGCTTAGAAGTGGCCGCATTTGAGCATTGAAACTCACTCCCAATACTTGAATGTACCCATAAGGAAGGCTACAGTTCTTGCCAGCCTCTGATTCGCTCAACCTAGCATTCATGTGCGGTCGTTCCGACCACACGAATGCTTAGTTGTTGGCGGTAGTTTTTTTCATTATTTCTGTTTGCATAAACCCAAATAGTATTTTCGTGTTTCAAGGTCAAACTTTTCAATTGCGAGTCTTAAAGTGACTCTCGGTATAGTTGCAGCATGGTCTTTCAAAAAGGCTTTCAATCTCTTTTCATCTCTTTTTCCTGCTTCTCTAACCCAGCTACCTACAGCCGTTTGCACAAAATGTTCGGTGTCATTAACTAACAATTCAGCAATCTTGAATGTGTCCTCTATTTCATTTTTCCTAATGAAGTAATAAGTACTTACAATAGAAGTTCTTCGTTCCATTGGATTAGTGGATTCCGCTAATTCATATAATGGCTTTCGGTCCTTATCGTACAGATAACCACCAACTACATAAGGCGCTGCTCTGTCTACCATTCCCCAATCATCAATATATTCATGATTTTCAATGTAGCCCGTGTAAATTTTGTACTTCTCCTCTGGTGTAGTCTTTTTATTTCGAGCCTTCCAATCTAAAATTGAAATTGCTCCAAGTCGGTAATCGGAATTTTTTTTTCTAATCAGTTTCAAAACCTCTTTGACTGGCATGTATTGAAATTCTTTGGAAAGAGAAAAAATCTCCCTTTTAGGAATACCTTTTGGATATTCTTTGCTAATTATTTTTAGAGTAGCAATAAATTCTTGAGCAGTCATAGGCTAGCATTCGTTCAATGAGATTTTGCGTCAGTGGCTTATTCAATGGAAATTGAAATGAATCCATTTTTCATGGTGATCTTTATTATTCTTTGCCTTTTATTTTTGAGAATGCACGCCAAACATATTTCCTTCAGTATCAATAGCCAAAATCATAAACCCATATTCCCCCAAAGATTGTTTTGATTTAAATACTTGACCACCGGCACTACTAATTTTCCTTTCTTCAATTGCACAATCTTCGCTTTGAAAATATACTATGGTAGAATTATTACCTGCATCAAAACCTTTCATTTTTACCAATGTACCACTTGCTCCCTCTCCATTCATATCCATTGGGAAGGCCATCATTTTCATTTCACCTTGAACATCTTTTGGTGTTGGTAATTCATTTAACTTTAAGTTAAGGACTTCTTCATAAAATTCTTGCGCTCTTTTTAGGTCGTCTACATATATTTCGAACCAAACAGCTGGATTTTTAGATTTCATGTTTTTCTCTTGTTAAATAAACTGTTGTAATTATACTCCGATTATTTATTTTATAAAAATAGTTTTTATGGTATGGCATTGGTGATAGTTGTAACCTTAACTTAAATGTATTTGTCAATCATTCAATCCTTTTCCCGCAAATATTTTTGGCATTGACTTTTCAATTCTTGATGCACGTGTTTTTGATTGTTTGGCTTGTGAGAAAAAAAGCAAATAACCTCTTTGTCTGCCAGGTGTCAATTCATAAAAGGCAGTTTTTAGCTCAGAATTATTTTCAAAAGCTTGATTAAGTTCTTCTGGCATTTCAAATTCGGAAGTCTTTTTCATTTTTACTTCCACTCCAGCTTTTTCTACTTCAATAGCTTCAAAAATGTATGCTTTGATAATTAACTCTAGTTTGTTAATTCCTTTGACATCAGTGAATCGCATTTGTCGAGCTGATTGAACATTTTCGGTTTGTTGTATGAGCAATTTTTCGGGATCGTCTAGCAAGACTCCTTTATGAAAAAGTAGAGCACAATAGTCTTTAAAACCATGAATGAGTACAATATTATTTTCTTGGAATGTATAACATGGCACTCCCCACTTTAACTCTTCAGTTAATCCACAGTCTAAAACAAGAGTTCGAAGGGTTTTATATTCCTTTTGCCAATTTGTGTCCTTATCGAAAAACCAATCTACTTTCGGATTCATTTGTTTATATTTAATTACCTCCAACGGTTAGTATAATAATAGTAGCCAACTGCGGGCTTCATTCCTGTCAAGACACACAAAAGTTGAAGCGGGCTACACCCTTGAATTTACTACTATTTCGGCTATTATTCTTATACATTGTTGGCAACTGGCTTTGTTCGGTTCATCCTTCGTATTTATGAAATTCCGTTATCGTTAAATAATAACCATCTAGGTCTCTCACAGAAAATTCCATTTTTGTTGAGTTTGGGTTTTGATGGATTTCCTCTTCTACAGGGTATTTTAATCTTCTTAAATTTTCTCTTATCAAATCCATATTTTCTGTCCGAAAGTATAGAATTAGTCCATTTCCTGATGTGATTTTTGGATTTTTCATTGTTGGGTGTTCGTGTTTGCCCCATTTATGAAGGCAAACCAAAACCTCGTTGTTTTCATCTGCCAGTACTGCAAATTCATCTCCTCCGTGAGTTCTTTTACAATTGAAAACTGATTGATACCATTTAGAACTTTCGTTAACGTTCTGAACCGCTATTATTGGGTCAATTTTTGTCATTTTCTTTGCAAATTTTACATTTCAATTTTCGATTCCACATATTTTTTGAAATTCCCCAAAATCGCTTGCCAGCCCGCTCGTTGCTGTTCGTCCGAATTTGTTCCTTCCGCATCAAATGTTTCACTTACAACCACTTCTTTGTCATTTTTAATAAATTCAATATTGACTTTTCGTCCGTCAGACATTTTGTAAGAAATCAGTTCTTTATCAACGATTTTTTCATATGTTCCATCAAAGTCAAATCCCATACTACCATCTTTTGCCTCCATTCTCCAAGAAAATTTTCCATTCGGTTTTAGGTCATTTTCTACATTTGGGCAAGACCATTCATCAGTTGCAAAATTCCAGTTTGTTATATGCTCTGGTTTAGTCCAACAGTTCCAAACTTTTTCAATTTCCGCTTTAACAGATGTTTTTATAGTTATTCTATCCATAATTTTCAATTTCAGGTTCGTTTTTTAATTCAATTCCGAGTTTTTTAGCTTGTTGCCAACATTATAGCGTTTTATTCATCGTTCTCTAAAAGTAAATAAAAAAAGGTAAAATCCCCATTTCTGTAAATGTGATTTAAGAGCAGTAAGAATGATGAATAAAACGTTGTTGGACTGAGCCGATGGGACTATGGGCATAGTATGTTGGTTCGAGCTGCTGAGGCCACATCCTGCCAGTAGATAGCAGGGCTTTTGCCTATTTGATTATGATTGATAGCGTCTATTTTCATCCGAAGGTTTGTTAATTAGACGTAGCTTTCCTGTTGAAGCTTTTTTCGCTTCTTGTTAAAGCTACAATCTTTCAAAGAACTGTCGGTCAGTTTAATACTAGCCAGGTGTTTTTTGTTTTGGTAATGGAACTGCCTTCATGCTTTTTGCCTTACACTTAGGACATTCCACAGGGTCTTTCCCTGTTAATTGCCGATAAACTTCCATGCCATTGAGCCCTTCTAGCACAGGGAAGTAGGTGATTTTATTAATGATAAGGTTGCAGTCTTCCCTGGCCTGTTTAAGGTTGGACAGGGACATAAAGCCAAAATACCTGATTTTGCAAAATACCTCAGGCAGGACATGCTGCATGAACCTTCTGATAAATTCGCCCGCCTCTAGGCTCATCACTTTTCTTAAGCCACCACATCGGTAGTCTTTATAATTAAAACTTATTTCCTGTTGGACATTTGTAATGTCGTACCTTTTCTGTTCGAGATTTGTAATCTCGAACTCCTTATCCCCAGATTTATAATCCGCCTAAGCATAGTCAGCAATAGGAATACAACTACTTCTCAAACCACTATAACACCCAGCACTGCTTAACAAATAGTCCTCCTCCTTTTCAACAATTCCAGCCTTTACCGGATTCATATGAATATAATTAAGCTTCGACTCAAAAAAATCTGAGTTCACAATTTCTTCCCCATGATAGCCTTCTTTCCAAAACCAAATCTTCTCCTTATAACTTAAAGCACGCAGCAACCATGCTTTTCTACTCTCCTTCGGATTATCTTTGATGGCTTTAAATATCTTTTTAGACGTGAATTTTTTGAAGTCTCTAATGACATCACTTAAGTTTTCATCAGCGGCCTGAAGAATGAAATGGCAGTGATTACTCATAATTACCCATGCATAAACTTTCAGTCCTTTATGTTGCTGACAATAATCGATACTTTCTATTAATAAGTCACTGTAAATCTTTCTGGTAAAAACATCAACCCACTGGTGAACTGTAAAAGTCACAAAGTAGGGAGCTCCTTGATCTTTCACTACATATTCAAATCCCATTGAAATATTATTTTACAAAGTTTAAAATTGACTGTTTAAGAATAGACGGATTGCAAATCCTATGATCTATATTCGATATTACAAATGTCGAATAGTCCGTCCAGCACGGTGCTAGTTCCTGTTCGACATTTATAATGTTGAACTACTATCTGTGGATTTATAATCCATTTTACAATAAGCGGATTAAAAATCCTATGAACCTCATTCGACATTGCCAATGTCGAATAGAGCTTTAAATCTGAGCTAGTACGTGCTTTGCCTGTGTTCCAAGAGTACCATCTCATAACTGATAGCTATATGTCAGTGTCCCATTGTACTCTGAGCTAATGCCCCCTTCAGACTGCTCATTTCCTCTTGTTTTCCTATTGATGAAAGCATTAGTGAAGCTGAAGTTATGTTTTTCCTTCAAGCTGTAGGTGGCACTCAACCTACAATTTGTAATCGTATTTTGTAACTGCTGATTGCTATAGCTGTTGTTATAAGCGGAAGAAAGACTTAAGCGCAATTGCTTCTCAAAAAGTGATTTACTAGCCGAAAGAACGGGCCCAATTGTAAGGTTTTGCATATCGGTGGCCTCTTGCAAGCTTACATTCATGGAGGCTGAAAAGCTCAGTTCTGAGGGTTTCCATTGCCTTACATAGCCAAAATTACCATTATAAAACATAGAGCCTGAATTTAACTCTTCCCCACCTTGTTCATCAGTAGTCTGTTGAGCTGATAAATTAGCCGTTAAAGACGCGGATTTTTCTTCTCTTGCTTGTAGCACATAATTCGTATTGAAATTCAGATTTCGGGAAATCTGGCTGAAATTCAAAGTATCATTTGGTTGTACCAATGGATTGGGATTATTGATATCTTCAAATTGGGAGCGGATATTGGTATAAGTCTGAAAGTTGGAATAGCTACTGCTTAAATTGAGCTTATCAGATGGGGTATAATTTAAATTCACAGCCCCTACCCATCGAGTCATTTGGTTCATTTTTTGGTTATCCAAATTATCTCTTTGCAAACCTACATTACTACTAATGCTAACCTTATTGTCAAATAACTGAGTAGCACCATTTACCGTGATATTTTCCAAATCACTATTGAAATAATAAGCGCCATGGGTTTTATATTCAGGATCTACCCGTTCATATCCTAAGCCAATGGTATAGCCTTTATCACCATAATTCAAATTGGATTTAAAGGCATGTGATATTTGGTAAACATATAGATTTTAGATAAAAAAGAGAGCAATGTGTAATAAAGTACGGACACCTAAAAGGCTGCCCATACTTTATCATTTTTACTTTTTAATGAATTTGGTTTCTTGCTGGCCATTTGCAGTACGTACTACGACCATATAAATTCCAGTTTTCCAGTTCTTGACCATCAATTGTTCTTCTTGTTTAGGATTTTCTATCTGATGGATACGTTGACCCTTTGCATTAAATACAATAATTTTTTGCACAGCTCTGTCGATATTTTTCAACTTCAGGATATCCGAAGAGGGGTTAGGGTATAACCGAAGTGAGCTAAATTCAGCTTGCGATATTGCTGTAACGGCAACCACCTCAAAAGACTGACTTACCTCTTCCGCAGCAAAATAATTTATGTTCCCTGCTTGCCTTGCCTCAATTGTAACCAATCCTAAGCCTGTTAAAGTAATTAAATTCGCTTCTACAGTTGCTGGTCCCGAAGTAACAGTATATTCAACCCCCAAGCCTGAAGAGGCTGTGGCTGATAAAGTAAGAGTTTCCACTTCGAAGAATTGATTAGCTATTGCTTCAAAAGTAATGCTTTGATCCGCTTTTGTTACAGTCAGGGTTTGTACTGCGGCAGCAGCACTATAATCATCATTTCCAGCTTGAGATGCCGTGATCTCCGTAGTACCAGCACCTATGATAGTTACCGTATTACCTACAACAGTTGCAACCGAAGCATCTGAGCTTGAATACGTGACCGGACTTCCTGATGCACCTCCTGTGGCGTTTAAATCAAAGTTGGCATCACCGTATGTTTTACTAGCTAAGGCTTCGAAACTAATGCTTTGATCCCCTTTTTCCACTGTAAGGGTCTGTATTACAACCGAAGCAGCATTATAATTATCATTTCCGGCTTGAGATGCCGTGATCTCTGTAGAACCAGCACCTACTATAGTTACCGTATTGCCTGAAACCGTTGCAACCGAAGCATCAGAGCTTGAATACGTGACTGGACTTCCTGATGCACCTCCTATTGCGGTTAAATCAAAATTGGCATCACCGTATATTTTACTAGCTAAGGCTTCGAAAGTAATAATTTGATCCCCTTTTTCCACTGTAAGGGTCTGTATTACAACCGAAGCAGCATTATAATCATCGTTTCCAGCTTGAGATGCCGTGATCTCCGTAGTACCAGCACCTACGATAGTGACCGTATTACCTACAACAGTTGCAACCGAAGCATCTGAGCTTGAATAAGTAACCGCATTACCTGATGCACCTCCTGTTGCGTTTAAATCAAAGTTGGCATCACCATATGTTTTACTAGCTAAGGATTCGAAACTAATGCTTTGATCCCCTTTTTCCACTGTAAGGGTCTGCACTACATCCGAAGCAGCATTATAATTATCGTTCCCGACTTGAGATGCAGTAATCTCTGTACGACCAACACCTACGATAGTGACCGTATTACCTGAAACAGTTGCAATAGATTCATCTGAACTTGTATAAGTTACAGCTAAACCTGAGCTTGCCGTTGCACTTAAATCAAAATTAGTATCACCATATTTTTTGATAGCTATTGCATTGAAACTAATGCTTTGATCCCCTTTTTCCACTGTGAGGGTCTGTACTACATCAGAAGCAGCATTATAATTATTGTCTCCGACTTGAGATGCAGTAATCTCTGTAGTTCCGACACCTACGATAGTGACCGTATTGCCTGAAACAGTGGCGACCGAAGCATCTGAGCTTGTATAAGTTACTGCTAAACCTGAGCTTGCTGTTGCAGTTAAATCATAATTGGCTTCACCAGATGTTTTACTAGCTAAGGCTTCGAAAGTAACGCTTTGATCCCCTTTTTCCACTGTAAGGGTTTGTACTGCGTCAGCAGCATTATAATTATTATTTCCGGCTTGAGATGCCGTGATCTCTGTAGTACCAGCACCTACTATAGTTACCGTATTGCCTGAAACAGTGGCAACCGAAGCATCTGAGCTTGAATACGTGACTGGACTTCCTGATGCACCTCCTATTGCGGTTAAATCAAAATTGGCATCACCGTATATTTTACTAGCTAAGGCTTCGAAAATAACGCTTTGATTCGCTTTTACTACTGTCAGGGTTTGCACTGCGTTAGCAGCATTATAATCATCGTTTCCGGCTTGAGATGCCGTGATCTCCGTAGTACCAGCACCTACGATAGTGACCGTATTACCTACAACAGTTGCAACCGAAGCATCTGAGCTTGAATAAGTAACCGCATTACCTGATGCACCTCCTGTGGCGTTTAAATCAAAGTTGGCATCACCATATGTTTTACTAGCTAAGGATTCGAAACTAATGCTTTGATCCCCTTTTTCCACTGTAAGGGTCTGTACTACATCCGAAGCAGCATTATAATTATCGTCTCCGACTTGAGATGCAGTAATCTCTGTAGTTCCGACACCTACGATAGTGACCGTATTGCCTGAAACAGTAGCGACCGAAGCATCTGAGCTTGTATAAGTTACAGCTAAACCTGAGCTTGCTGTTGCAGTTAAATCATAATTGGCATCACCGGATGTTTTACTAGCTAAGGCTTCGAAAGTAACGCTTTGATTCGCTTTTGCTACTGTCAGGGTTTGTACTGCGTCAGCAGCATTATAATCATCGTTTCCGGCTTGAGATGCCGTGATCTCCGTAGTACCAGCACCTACGATAGTGACTGTATTGCCTATCACAGTTGCAACCGAAGCATCTGAACTTGAATAAGTGACCGCATTACCTGAAGCACCGCCTGTTGCGGTTAAATCAAAATTGGCATCCCCGTATATTTTACTAGCTAAGGATTCGAAAATAACGCTTTGATTCGCTTTTGCTACTGTCAGGGTTTGTACTGCGTCAGCAGCATTATAATCATCGTTTCCGGCTTGAGATGCCGTGATCTCCGTAGTACCAGCACCTACGATAGTGACCGTATTGCCTGAAACAGTGGCAACCGAAGCATCTGAGCTTGAATAAGTGACCGCATTACCTGATGCACCGCCTGTTGCGGTTAAATCAAAATTGACATCACCGTATATTTTACTAGCTAAGGATTCGAAAATAACGCTTTGATCCGCTTTTGTTACGGTCAGGGTTTGTACTGCGTCAGCAGCATTATAATCATCGTTTCCAGTTTGAGATGCTGTGATCTCCGTAGTACCAGCACCTACGATAGTGACCGTATTGCCTGAAACAGTGGCAACTGAAGCATCTGAGCTTGAATAAGTGACCGGATTACCTGATGCACCTCCTGTTGCGTTTAAATCAAAATTGGCATCACCGTATATTTTACTAGCTAAGGCTTCGAAAGTAACACTTTGATCCGCTTTTGTTACGGTCAGGGTTTGCACTGCGTCAACAGCATTATAATCATCATTTCCAGCTTGAGATGCCGTGATCTCCGTAGTACCAGCACCTACGATAGTGACCGTATTACCTGAAACCGTTGCAACCGAAGCATCTGAGCTTGAATACGTGACTGGACTTCCTGATGCACCTCCTATTGCGTTTAAATCAAAGTTGGCATCACCGTATGTTTTACTAGCTAATGCTTCGAAAGTAATAATTTGATCCGCTTTTTCAACTGTAAGGGTCTGTACTACATCAGAAGCTGCATTATAATTAACGTTCCCGGCTTGGGAAGCAGTGATCTCCGTAGTACCAGCACCTACGATAGTGACTGTTTTACCTGTTACAGTTGCAACTGTAGCATCTGAGCTTGAGTAAGTAACCGCATTACCTGATGCACCTCCTGTGGCGTTTAGATTAAAGTTAGCATCACCGTATGTTTTATTAGCTAATGCTTCGAAAGTAATATTTTGATTTTGTTTTACTCCCGTAGCCTTAAGGTTTATGGTATAAATTCCTTCATCTGGGTCATTACTAGTAATTTTAATTGCAGCGGTTTTCACCCCTTCGCTAGTTGGAGAAAATTTAATGGTAAAGCTGTTACTACTGTTTGCTGAAATAGTAGCGGTAACATTTGTTTGTGCTATTGAAAATTGATCAGCATTTCCACCTTCCAGGATTATAAAAGAACCAATTGTCCCTACAAGATTCAAATCTGCTATTCCACTATTTTCAATGGTAAAGGTAATATCGGAAGAAGACGCACTTACATAGACATCTCCGAAGTCATATTCAGTTGCAACCGCAATATCTGTACTGCCCTGCTTAATATCAATATCGGGAATCGCTTTATACACACGAACATGACCTGCAATATCTCCCCCGTCATCATTTAGATGTGCACCAATTGCTATGCTATTACCATCTGAAGAAAGAGAAATAGATTTACCTGAATTGTCTAATGCTGCTTCACCATCAATATCGAGGCCTCTTTGGTACCAAGAACTTCCATTCCAGCTATATACGCGAACATGGCCGGAAGCAGTACCATTTCCAGAATTTGACCATGCACCAATAGCAACTGTATTACCATCAGAAGAAAGAGAAACAGATCCGCCCGCGTTATCATTATTAGCTTCTCCATCAATATCAACTCCTCTTTGGTTCCAGGAACTTCCATTCCAATTATATACACGCACATGACCAGTAGTATTATTTCCTACTTCATTTTTAGGTGCACCAATGGCCAAAGTATTGCCATCATTAGAAAGAGATACAGATGTCCCTGATTCATCACCAGCTGCTTCACCATCAATATCAGATCCTCTTTGGCTCCAGGAACTCCCATCCCAACTAAACACGCGTACATGACCTGCATTATCTCCTGCTCCATCATTTCTATATGCGCCAATAGCCACCACATTACCATCAGAAGAAAGAAAAACAGATTTGCCTGACATATCGCCAGCTGCTTCTCCATCGATATCAGTTCCTTTTTGAACCCATGAACTCCCATTCCAAACATATACACGTACATGACCTGCACCAATGCCGTTACCATCATTTCCAGTTGCACCGACAGCGAGAATATTGCCATCAGAAGAAAGAGAAATAGCTAGGCCTGAATTATCGTAAGTTGCCTCCCCATCCATATCAGCTCCTTTTTGAACCCATGAACTTCCATTCCAGCTATACACTCGCACGTGACCTGCGTATTGTCCTGATGCACTATTTGCATTTGCACCTATTGCAATGGTATTGCCATCAGAGGAAAGAGAAACAGATCCGCCTGATCCATCACCAGCTGCCTCACCATCAATATTAGCTCCTTTCTGAACCCAAGAACTCCCATTCCAAGTATATACACGAACCGTTCCTGAGTTATCGCCTCCTGCATCATTTCTCATTGCACCAATAGCTAAAGTATTACCATCAGCAGAAAAAGAAATGGCTTCACCTGATCGATCACCCGCTACTCCCCCATCAATATCAGCTCCTTTTTGGCTCCATTGAGCTTGGGTATGAAAGTTTAAGCATGTAAAAAAAATAAAACATGTGATAATTTTTAAAGTGAGAAAGCTCTTCATATTTTTTCCTGTTAGGTAAACTTGAATTGGTTACTTTTTCTGCAAAAAGCGTAGTTCGTAGTTGAGAATTTTTATAACAACCCGCAAAGGTAAAATTAAAATTTACATCTTGAAATAAATCTAAAAAAAGCCGTGCATTACCCAATCTGATTTTAAGCTATAGACAAACTACTGTGACAAATTATTTTTTTGCAGCTGAATGGCCAATTAAAAGAATATTGGTGGAAGAAATTCAAACTCAATGGTTATCACAATTATACGCGCAATTTAATTAACATTTTTCCTCTTACCGTCCCAGATGGCGAGTGTTTGTATCTACTAACCATTAGAATGTACTTAGCTTAAAAATAATCAATTCTAGGACGATAAATTATAAACAGTTTTACCCACAGTCTTAGCTGATCAACTCTACGGATTCCTACATATGGTATTAAATCACTCCGTCTTATCAATCAAATAATTTAAAAGAGCATTGTAATCTTTGGTGAGCACTGAAAAGGAATTGTCTTTTGCCAGTGATTGAAGTGTTCTTACATCTATTTTCTTGGTCACCGCTAAGCCTTTACTTGCTTGATATTGTGAAAGTGCATCAAGCAATTTTTCATTGGGCACCAAATAACCGTTTTCGGTATAAGTACCATCTTCAACATTCAAAGCAGAGGCAGTATATTTTATGGCATTAACTCTTGCCTCTTTTCGAACCGAATCAGCATAAATATCTAAATTATAAATTTCATTTGAGGCCAGAGCTGCCTTACCATAAATAGATATCTTTTCTGGGGAATCGATTTCTGCTAAGCATTCTTCAGGACAATTATCAATAAAAAAGGCATTTTTCAAGGCTGCCATCTTCTCTCCACGCGAATAAATGATAATCTTATTTTGAACGGAGTAGCAAGGGAGGTTCTTGCGCCCCTCGTAGGTTTCAGTGTCAACAGGTACGATGTCCAGACGATCTGTAAATTTACATTCTGAGGGAATATCGATCTCACCGTTGGAAGCATATCCCATGTCCTGCCCATTAAAATATAACTTACATTTTAAGGGTACATCCCTAATATTAACTACCTGTATGGTTCTTATATCCTGACCTAATGCTTGCATGGCCCATAGTAAAGTTAAGGTTGTTAGGAAAACTTTCATGTTCTCTCGGGTCTATTGAGTAATACAATGAAATATAAAAACAAAATGACTAGACTTGAAACAAAAAGGAAAATATTTAAAACCAGCTGGTTTCTGATGGCAAAGGTCAGCATATTACTTTCCACGATCCGCACCGTTTGACCTTCAGAGCTTTTTAGTTTTAAAATTTCCGCTTCACTAGCATTAAATTCATAATGTACTACAAACTCACTATTAGGCTGCATTTCTTCAATTGTGAAATCAAAACATCTACCTCCAATACTATTCTGTTTGATTTTGTTTTCAACCAGATAAGCAGGTTCAATAGCTTCAATTATGGCTTTGGAAAAGATGTTTTCGGTGGATTGATCTGAGTCCGAAGAACACAAATTAAAGGTCAATTTTTCTAATCTACTTGAAGAGGACAAATTAGTAAACATCAACTTCCCGTTATGCTCATCTTCATATGCGAACTCATACTCTACAAGCGGAGACAGCTTAGCATTTTCAATAATATTATTGAGTGACCAGGTCAGTAAGCCGATTAGGGCCAGGAAAAGGAAGGGAGCTTTATCTTGTCTTAGCATTTTCTTTGGTTGAATTTTCTACTTTAATCAAGTCGAAACTAAAAACTAATTTATAAATAAAAAAACATCTTTACATTCTGAGTGATTGATCTTCGGATACAAAGATGTTTGAAATTTCCTGTTCTACATTTGCAATGTAGAACTACCTATCTCCGGATTTACAATCCGCCTAACCATAGTAAACAATAGGAATTCGAACCCTCTTCCCCGGATTTATTATCCGCTTAGCCACAATAAGCAATAGAGATTAAAGCTCAGGATTGACGGATTATAAATAGACGGATTAAAAATCCTACGATCTTTATTCGACATTGCAAATGTCGAATAGTCAACACCTTTTTCCTGTTCAACATTTGTAATGTCGTACCTTTTCTGTTCGAGATTTGTAATCTCGAACTCCTTATCTCCGGATTTACAATCCGCCTAACCATAGTCAGCAATAGGAATACAACTACTTCTCAAACCACTATAACACCCAGCACTGCTTAACAAATAGTCCTCCTCCTTTTCAACAATTCCAGCCTTAACCGGATTCATATGAATATAATTAAGCTTGGACTCAAAAAAATCTGAGCTCACAATTTCTTCCCCGTGATATCCTTCTTTCCAAAACCAAATCTTCTCCTTATAACTTAAAGCACGCAGCAACCATGCTCTTCTACTCTCCTTCGGATTATCTTTGATGGCTTTAAATATCTTTTTAGATGTGAATTTTTTGAAGTCTCTAATCACATCACTTAAGTTTTCATCAGCGGCCTGAAGAATGAAATGGCAGTGATTACTCATAATTACCCACGCATAAACTTTCAGCCCCTTATGTTGCTGACAATAATCGATACTTTCTATTAATAAGTCACTGTAAATCTTTCTGGTAAAAACATCAACCCACTGGTGAACTGTAAAAGTCACAAAGTAGGGAGCTCCTTGATCTTTCACCACATATTCAAATCCCATAGAAACAATAGTTTTCTTAAATTAACAACCTTCATTTATTGATGGATTAAAAATCCTTTGTTCTTTAAGTCGGATTACAAATCCTATGATCTATATTCGACATTACAAATGTCGAATAGCCAACCTCACGTTCCTGTTCGACATTTGCAATGTCGAACGGCTATCCCCGGATTTGTAATCCGTTTACCAATATCTCTGTTCGATATTTGCAATATCGAACTTACTATCTGCGGATTTACAATCCGCTTAAGCTTAACCAATACCCAAATAGTCCTTCACTACCCCCACCGACATATTTTCTAACTGCTCCTCACTAAATACCGTCTTAAAATTCCCGTAGTAATTCTTAAACTCAATACCCTGCAGCATATTCAGGAAGTAATCGCTGCCATACATGATGCGGCTTTGCAGCTTCTTATTATCAGCTGTGTCGGTTTTAAAATAGCGGTCAGCAATGGCTTTTAGCATTTCTGGGTCAGTCTGACAAGATAAATCAGTATAGACATGATCAAACTCTAGCATCAAATTCTTAATCTCTTCCTGCCATTCATGACTACCCCCGCCAAAATGCGCTAAGCAAATTTTTAGATTAGGGTATTTTGCTAACACTTTTCTCCATAAGGTAGGATGATTTAAACGATGGGCTCTTTCTTTAATGGACTTATCAAATCCGCCTTGTAAGAGGTTGAACTCAAAATCATGATATTCCTTATCCTTAAAGACTAATTGATAGGTGTAGTCATTGTTAGAGGTATCCTCCTCATGCGTACACAAATCGCCATATATTTGAATGCGATCCGTAAAAGTAGCAAAGCCCGAATCAGAGCAATGCGCCATAATAGGAATTTGGTTCTCCTCACACCATGTGTATAAACTGGTACCATGCACAAAAGCCTTGGTAGGATCAAATAAGTTCAAATCAGTAGGTGAATACCCATTAGGCGTGTAGAGCTTTACGCCATGGAACACTTTTTCCTTACCAATATTGTCTTCCACTTTCTGAGCCATGCCTTCCCTGCGCGGATCTACTGCCAGAAAGGGAAATATGTCATTACCATATAGCGTTTTTAACTGCTCTAACTCCTTTTGCTGTGTTTTAAAAGAATCTTTTGCATCCGCTAATACATCGGAATTAACAAGATTTAAGCCCTTGATAATTTTCTTTGCATATTTTAGAATGCGTACCGAATCTTCATTGACTACCCGCTCCCCATTAAATATAAACTCATCATTCTCCTCAAAACGCTGCACTAAGCCATCCATTTTATCTAAAAACTCCCCATGCTTTCCCTTAAACTCTTGCATTTTTTGTGCAATGACGGAAGCCGCATTATTCGTATCATAGTCATTCCTAAAGGTCATTTCCAGATCAAACATTAAAGGGATGTAGCGGAAGGTCTTAGGCGAAACCCTAGTATCCCAATAATCCTCTTCCAAATCATGCAGCATTTGGCGTGCACCTTTGTTGAATAAGAAGTAGTTGAACACATTTCGAATCACCCTTCCAATGCCATGTTCATTCTCATTTCCCTCTCGAGTGCTAATTGGCTGCAGCTGTTCATCAGGATTGTCCTGATCCAGATAATCCACAATATCACCCAGCAACATCAAGATCAATCGACCAGTGATCACATTTCTGCCAAACAAATGACAATGAGCATCAAAATGATCACCCGATTTTAGTTTGTCATAATCTATCTTTTCAGATTTTTCCGTAAAGAAAAAGCTTTCAATTTGATCTTGGCAATCCTGTTTTTCAATCAGTCTGCCATGTAAAGCATCATTGATCATGTACTTTTTGTATTTGGCCGGATTATAGCCTTCAATGGCCACGTATTGGCTGGGTAAACTGAATTGATTTTTAGTGCTGATCACCCAGTCATTATGTTCTGTTAAAATCAAATCAATCCCTAACTCTAGTTTTCTACCCCACCAACCATTGTTTTCATAATTACCCGCCACGGGCAGATAACGGGTAGATGCCTGAAAAGGAGTATTGTAAATAATATGATGCAATCTATCGCTGCCGGGCTTCATCACATCCATGCCAGGCTGCTTGATGACCCATTGAAAAGAATGCTGCAATAAGGAAGCAATAAAAACCACAGGAGCACCGATTCCAATCCTGCGCATGACCTTCTTCAGCATCTTTAATCCAAAAGCCATCCCTTCGGCAAAAGACAAATAGCCCACGCCATTACCAGAGGCCACCAAAGCTATTTTCCCTACCTTAATACTGTCTTGCTCATAATTGGCTAAAAACTGCGCCAGCAAGCCTCCCTGACTCGTACCAATGATATCCACTTCCTGATCAAAGGCCTGAATATCTAAGTCATTCAACATGGAAAACATCTTTTGGATGTTGCCCTCCGCATCCCAGAAAAAGGTAGGATGATCAAAAGCGATGATTTGCTCGTATTGCGCTTCCTTCAAAAATTCTTGTATCCACGTATTTACCTCACCAAATGAACCTCTCGTACTAGCGAAAGTTCCATGCAACAGCAATAAGGTTTTTTTACTTTCATCAATAGCCCCAAAGTTGGCGTTGATAAAGTTTCCATTGGGCTTCATGACCAATAGCCGATGATCTTTTACGAAAAGACCTGTTTTGTAAGCAGCCAGTTCATCTTCAATCAGTTCTACTATTTCTTTGCTATTGGAGGGTAGGTCTTTTTCCTTATGTTTTCTAAAGGCCCTTTTGAAGATGAGCACTTTCACAATAAATTCCTCCTGTTTGTAGCGAGTGGATAAACGATAGCGATTCGGTATGCCGGGAACTTCCTCTATTGCTTTATGAGGAAGGGCATTGAATTGATAGACAAGGCGATCACGTTCGTTGGTTTCATTGTCCTCCGTAGGGTCTGGCATAATATAATCTAATTCTGCGGCCTCGTTATTTTTGATTTGATGCTGGTAAAAAGCCAAGGCTCCTTCTTCTGGAGCTAGAAAAGCATCTAATCGGAGTTTGGGGATTTCATCTAATGCAAATATTTCAGGATAGGGAATATCTAACTGACTTAGATTGATGACTTTTTCCTTTATGTCATTTTTAACATCCAGCTCAGGATACATCTGTTGGATGAGGCTTACCTCTTCCTCTACGGTAGATTTTTCTTTGAATACGTCATTGCCTTCATTGGAGCAGTACAGCTTACCCTCCCAATTGACCGGATCATCATTGGCATAACCCAAAGTACCCCAAACCCCCACGATTTTATCCGCATCCTGACGGTTTAGAATTTTTGGGATGGCCGTATTTTGTAGATAGTCTAAGTCTTTGTCGGCTTTTTCAGATCGTAATAGGATAAATTTTCTCTCGGTGGGAGATGCCATAAAAGAAAGGGCATCTAAGGCAATAGGTCTCATAAGCTCAGGTTTTAGTTAAAATAGTTTACTAACTAAAATTGGGACTATTTGAGGAGATTTGCAATACCTATTAATGGGTAAGTTGCTATCTATATTGCGAGGCTATTGCTTGTGAGGAATGGAGAAGTTTGTTTGAAAAATGGGTTGATTATTGGCATAACCGAGCGTACCCCAAACCCCAGATATTTTGTTAGCGGCTTGTTGATTTAAAATCTTGGGAAGGGCAAAGTTTTCTAAAAAATTTTGGTCATCAGCCTGCTCCGCCCTTAGCAGTACAAACTTTTTCTCATTAGGGGAAGCTATAAAGGAAAGCGCATCAAGTGCAATGGTTCTCATATGTATGGGTTTTAATTGAAAAAAATTAAACACTAAAGTTGTGATTATTTGGGGAGATTTGCAAGAGGTGGAGATGGGGAAGTTGGAATTAAAAAAGGTATTCCTACCATGCAGAGCATGGCAGAAACAGAGTTGGTGGGGGATTATGATTAGCAGTTTGTGCATGAAAAGTACCGCAGCTAACGCACTAACTTTTCGACTTTCAATTTTAACTGTCAAGTTAAAGAAGTAACTTCGAATAAGCACCAAAAACGCTATTATTTATACACGTTGTCACTCAAAATATTTTTCATTTTCGCCTTCTTATTTGCATATATACAAATTATTAGTCACATTTGCAATAAGTCAAATCTATAATTATGTCAGATTGGAATGATAAAGTCAAACGTTTATTAAAGTCAGAATTGGTTCGTAGAGGAATTTCAAATTCAGACTTAGCAAGTATGCTTGAAGAAATAGGCATTGAAGAAACTAAATCGAGCATCGATAGCAAAATCAGTCGAGGTTCATTTAGTGCAGTCTTTTTTCTTCAATGCCTTACAGTAATTGGATGTGAAAAAATAGAAATTGAAGAATACGAAAGTCAATTAGCAATTGCTGCTGAACCTCAAGTCGATTATAACCAAAAAAAATAAAAAAATGCAGAAAGTAAAATTCATAGATTTATTCGCAGGTCTTGGTGGAATTAGATTAGGTTTTGAAAAGTCATTTCAGGATTTAGGTTTTGAAACAGAATGTGTAATGACTTCTGAAATTAAGCCTTATGCAGTTAAAACCTTATACAAAAACTTTAATCACGATTATTTTGTAGGCGATATTTTTCAAGTTGCTAATAATCAAATTCCTGATTTTGATTTTCTACTAGGTGGGTTTCCTTGTCAACCGTTTAGTGCTGGTGGGAAACGTCAAGGATTTATTGACACAAGAGGGACATTATTTTTTGAAATAGAAAGAATATTGAGAGATAAAAAGCCTTATGGTTTTATTTTAGAGAATGTTGAAGGACTTCTAAAGCACGATTTAGAAAACAAAAATGATGAAATTGGAAGAACCTTATCTACTATTCTTTATAAGCTTGAAAACGAATTAGGTTATGAAGTTTCTTGGGAAGTTTTAGATTCTATAAATTTTGGACTACCTCAATCACGAAAAAGAATATTTATCGTAGGGACAAAAGATAAAAAGCCAAATTTGAAAACCGAATCAAAAAGTTTCAAATCTTTAAAGTCTATATTGGAAAGTGGTCTTGAAACAATGAACTCGCATTTGACAAAAAAACTTTTAAGCCATTTTGAAATTGAGGATTTGTACGGTAAATCTATTAAAGATAAAAGAGGCGGAAACAACAATATTCATAGTTGGGATATTGGAATTAAAGGCGAAGTCTCTGATGAACAGATTATTTTACTTAATAAATTATTTAAAGAAAGAAGAAAAAAACATTGGGCAGACAAAATTGGAATTGATTGGATGGATGGAATGTCATTAAACCTTGAGCAAATATCAACATTCTATCAATCACAAAATTTAAAAGAAATGTTGGACGATTTAGTTGAAAAAGGATATTTGAGATTTGAACATCCTAAAAAACTGGTTCGTGAGACTACAGAAAACGGTGAAAAGAAATATAGGGTTTATGATACAACTAAACCCAAAGGCTATAATATTGTTACTGGAAAATTAAGTTTTGAAATCAATAAAATCCTTGACCCAAACGATATTGCTCCAACACTCGTAGCAACTGATGTTTCTAGATTAGCCGTTCCTGATAATGGTGGATTAAGAAGATTGACCATCAGAGAAGGCTTACGATTGTTTGGCTTTCCTGAGTGGTATGAAATACCTGTAAAAGAAACAGAAGCTTTTGACTTATTAGGTAATACTGTTGCTGTCCCTGTTGTTGAACACGTTGCAAAAGAAGTTGCCGAAATTTTTGAAAGTAATTTGATTTACACTACAGTCAAAGAAACTCCTGTATGGCCTTGATAATTTTTTAAGACGTTTCTTAACCAATGTCCGTTCGTATGTCTTGTTTGAGGATATTGGTATCTAGTATTATTTAAAGCGGATAAAAACTCTTCTTTACTATTAAATGGTTTGAATTTAGCACGCTCTGAATACCAAATACTTGGTCTAATGTTGTAAATAACACTTTTCTTTTCTTGAACTTTTAAAGGATAAGTGCTACTTGGACAAGCTAATTGCCAAATCTTTTTTAGCCAAACATTTTTGATACTTATAACTCCATTATTCATTTGATATGCCAAAATTAGATAGTCAGAATCTATTCGATAAGCATGATCTAAAAGTGAGTTGCAATATGAGTCAAAGTTTGCTAAATCAAATCCTGGCCCTCTATCGAGATCAAATGATTTGACTTCTAAAAGTCCTTTTTTGTGGTCGTCTTTGTCTAGTAGGAAGTCTGGAAATGTTTGCGAATTTGTGTTTTCTTCAAAGTCAATTAGCTCTTTCTGAAACCAAGCCTTTAGCCATTCTTGAAGTAAATTCCCAATGGTGTCTTTTGTTTGTATTAATATGCTTAAATCCTTAACTGTAAATTTAATATTCCCTGTTTCTCCAATTAGTTTATAGTCTTCAACTAGTTTTTTATAGAGTTCTTCCGCTGTTAATTTCATTTAGTAGATGTGTTTTTCTCAAATTCATCAAAGATATAAAATTTTATCTCGGAATCTCGATTTTTACATGTTTTATAACGGTTTGAATACGGTGAGTTTAGTATTTCAACTCTTAATTCTTTCAGTTTATTAATTGTTACCATGCTTAAAATTAGCACCCTCCGCCAAATGCACTATATTTTTTGTAACCTACCGTTTTAATTGTTGAAAAGCTTATGAATGAAAAGACCACAGTATCTTTTCTTGATTAAAGTTCTCAGGTCGTCCAACGATGTGATGTTGTCTAAATCAGTTCTATTTATAATAATCGCTCTGATTCCTTCCCCTAAAGAAGTCTTGATGATGTCAATTGCCCCGTTATTATTGTTTCCGTTTAAAAAATCTCCTGTAACTCCATTTGCGGCAATGAATATTCCTGTTTTCAAGCTCCGCCTTCTCATCTTTGAAATAAAATTATCTAATGCTGGTGCTCCTACTGGGGCAGACCAGTTTTTACATTCAACTAAAATGGTGTTTTCAAATGGTTTTAAGACTTCTTCAGTTTGTGCATTCCAAAGTACCAAATCAATTTCTTCAGCCGCCATTAGGGCATCCCTAGCTTGAATTTCAACTCCTGTCAATCCAGCTAGTAGGTATTCACATAACTCTTCAAATCGGTCGCCTTTGTCATTAGTTGTAATGGCTGCATCTACATTGGCAAGGTGACCTTGATATGTTGTCAAATTGAACATTGCCTAGTAGATAAAAAATTCGCGATAAGTTTGAATAAGAGCTTTCACTAAGTCTTTCGAAGTTGAGATGCTTCGAAGCTTTTCAAAGTCAATCACGAGTATGGTTATCCCTGATTGTTCTTTTAGATTTTTAATAAGATTCAAATTTCCATCGGATAAGGTCGCTGTTGTTATCAGGATGAATGACCTAAAACCTTGAGAAATGGCTTTACTTATTAAAGAATGAATAAAGTTATTTTCTATCCTTTTAGTCGCTTTAACTTCAATTGGGATTGGATTCCCTAAACCTTTAAGCTCTTGTAATTCATTTGAATTCCATACGATGAAGTCATATTCTTTCCCACTGCGTTGTTCATTATATTGAGGTTCAAAGTCAGGGATTTCAATTAGTAATTCATATATCCATTTTTCAAATTCATAATATTTACTCGCTCCTTTTAAATTTAGTATTCGGTTGAGATTATTGTCGTGGTTGAATTCTTGATAGTCTAGAACGTGTCTTGATTTTCGTATTGGTTTGAGGTATTCAAGTTCTTTTGAGTCTCCTATTATTTTTTCAAGTCTAAAAGCTAAATTGTTTATTCCTGATTCATCAATTTCATATTGATAGAACCGATAAGACAGCAATGAAAACCTATTGAAGTTATCCGTTTGACTCACAAATATTACTGGCTTTCCTAATGCGTGGGAAACACCAACTTCATAATAAATATTTGGGTTTTCATTTGAAATGTCTGCTATCACAACATCCGCACGTTCGATTGTTTCGATTATTTGTGGAACAACTTGTTCTTCAATATTGAAATAGTCCGTTCTTAGAATTTGTAATGAAATTCTGTTTTGAACGACTTCAAGAGCTCTTGAAATGGGGTCTATTTGTCTATAATTTGAAGAAATGTATACTTTCATTTATGTCGTTTATTTCTAATGGCAGTTAGCAAATCGCTGTCAGCAATACGGATATATATTATTATTCAATTGTTGATAGCTAAAGTATATCAATAATTTTTCACATTCTAATTTAACACAAGCTAACCGAAATAATATAAAATTGTCAAAATAATCGACTAAACTTATAAAATGTACGACCTAAGAAAATCCATAAAAGATTCTTACGCTTATGGCTAGTTCCTTATCTCTTCTTTTTTGACTGGCTTTATATAAAAAGGAAATAAAAAGGCTCCATATAGAATCCCCAATAGTTCCCCCGCAATGGTCGTATATACATCAAAGGCTAAATATCCGCCTGTACGCCAAGTCCAATAGGCAGAACATAATCCAATGGCCATAGTACCAAAAAAGGTGTAGGCAACTCGATTATACCATAATCGAATCAAAAATTTAAATAGAATAAAAATAACCGCTAATGTTGGCACAAGATAAAGGCTCAGAAAAAAGATGAATTTTAAAAAGAATAGGGTTTCTTCCCAATTGAGGGCATATTGGCCGGGGTACCAGCCTGGCCCAGGGTCATGGGAGTAGGGTAGGTAGCCCATCAATCGAATAATGATGAGGTATAAAAAAAGGCCTCCAAGAATGATTAGGTTTCCAAATAGGAGGTGTTTTACAAAGTTTATATAGTTTGTTTTCAAGGTTTTTATGTTTTGATTGATGATTTTGATGAATAATAAAGTTGTGCTTTAGGTTAAATGTAGCGTTACAAAATGCTTGTTAGATTCTTTGCTTTCTTCCTTTCTTTTTGCTTGACCAAAAAGAAACAAAAAGTCAAGACAAAAAGATGCTTCCACGCTTCAATGCAGCACCCTCCCCGCCTTTTTGTCATTCCCTCCCGCTCGCACGGAGCAAAATTTGTACTAAAAATGTAGCTTTAAAGTATTTTTAAAAGGTTTGTGAACCAAACAATATTTGTCCCTGAGCAATTTTCACTCTTCCTGACCAAATATTATTGCTTCCTGAGTGAATTTCACCCTTCCTGACTCATTATTGACCCTTCCTGAGTGACTTTTGGGCTTCCTGACTCATTATTGGGGCTTCCTGAGTCATTTTACCCCTTTCCTGAACCATTATTACCCCTTCCTGAGTCATTATTACCCTTTCCTGACTGAATTTTACGGCTTCCTGAGTAAAAATCAACCCTTCCTGAAGGTCAGGAAGGGTTTTTCATGATAATTATTAATTTAAATATTGACTGTAATAGCCTTTTCGTTTAGCATCATCTTTCCAAAACAAATATTTACCTGCTTCATAGATTTCATCTACTGCTTGTTTTAAATAAGTATATGCTTTGTCCCTTGTGATTTTGGGGCTGCTATCTTCTTTTCTTTCACCATTGGCTTTTGCTAATAAAACACTTAGGTTAGAAGCTTCACTAGAAGCTTGATCCAATTTAGCTTCATCAAAATTAATGGCTGTTAACAATGGTAAGTTGGCTTGTCCTAAGGCAGCCAAGTCACTTAAATCTTGTACCAAGTCAGCATTACTTGTCCCTTGCTCTATGCCTTGTACTTTATTTAATAAGTCTGGGCGTTTTCTAAATGCAAAACGAAAAGCATGCTCTATTTCATTCTTCAAATCATAAGCTTTTGGGCTTAGTTCATCCCACTCTCGCTGAGCTTCCTCTTTGGTGTATTGGTCTTTGTTCCAAACCGACTGTGTATAGCGCAAAGCGCCTATTCGGTTTTCCATCTCATCAAAATAAGCTTGAGGCACGCCTACTTCTACTAATTGGGCTTGGTCCTCTTGGCTCCACTCTTGTAAGTCAGAAGCTTCCTGCACATAAACATCTACAGGCATGTTAGGGATTTTTGTGTCAGCTGGCTCTATAGCTTCAATAGTACCTTTTAAGGTTTCAAAATTTTCCTTTGACATTTTTCTTATTATTTAGTTGAACATTTATTGAATTCTGCATAAAAAAATCTGCTCCGAATAGTGGTTCTAGCCTATTCGGGTTAAAAAGTACTGCCTGAAATGAATCAGCACCGTAACGCTTAAAATTGTTGGATATACTTGTTATTGGGAATGTGATAAACTGCAATAAGCTTGGGGTTTAGATTGAAAATTTTACTATACATACTTACGTATATGAAGCAAACTTATTAAGTCGTATTTAGAAGTCCAAAAAATAATAAAATTATTTATAATAGACTTTTCTACCCATCCCTTAGCCACATAATCGCTGCGTACTTACTTCTTTCTATCCAATGAATGGTCTAATTCAGCCGGGATCTTCATTTCACTAGAATATTTCATCAATCTTTTATTGGCTAGCTCGCAATAAACTGACGATATTTCACTTCCAATATACTTTCGATTAGTTAAGAGCGCCATTTTAGCGGTAGTGCCACTCCCCATAAAGCAATCATATACAATATCATTTGGATTGCTCCAGCTTAATATATGATCCTTTGCTAAATTCTCAGGAAAAATTGCCGGATGTTCAAAAGCCTCGGGGTCTTTGGAGCTGTGGCCTTTACCAACAGCATATTCCCAAACATTGGTTCTCCTGCCATACTCACCATATCCACCTCTAGCTACCTTCTTAAGGGTACCATTCACTAATCTTTTGGTTCCATTATCGCCATTACGGCTCTCCTTATTTTTCCGGTCCTTGATTAGATTAATAGTCTTTGGAGCGCCTTTGCTGAACACGAACATATATTCAAATCCCTGCCAATAAATCCTATTGTTCCCACTAGCCCCTTTGGGCGGCTTTTTAAAAATCATGGTATCCATGAGTCGAAAACCACTCTGCATAAAAGTCAGCGCATGCCTAAAACTTGTTCCAGTTTCACTACCATTGTTAGTTTTATCAGAAACAACCCAAACCACTACTCCACCCTGCTTTGTGACTCTAAATAATTCAACCGCCACTTTATCAACATCAAAGGAATATTCATGATAATCTCTCATATCATCATAGGGAGGAGAAGTTACGGTAAGATCTAGAAAGCAGTCTTTCATTATACCCATGGTCAGCAGGCAGTCTTCATTGTATATCTTATTGACTTGCATGTGAGGTAAAGGTTGATTCGACCTTAAACTTACAAAAACATGTGGTTTCTACTTAAGTATAAATTAAAAAATTAGAGGAAGAATCTCTATTTGAGGGTTATTATAGGTATGCAAGCTCTGTTGCCCAAAAAGTATAGGCACAAAAAAACCCTGATAGAATCATCTATCAGGGTTAAAATAAAAGTTGGCAACGACTTACTCTCCCACCTTTTACGGCAGTACCATCAGCGCTGGTGGGCTTAACTTCTCTGTTCGGAATGGGAAGAGGTGTACCCCACCGCTATAGTCACCATAAAGCGTTAAATATCTTTATGATACGGTAGTATCAGTATTTTATAATTAATCCAATCGTTTTTGGATTAATCAACATGTTAATGTGAAAGAGTCTTAAAGTAAACACAAGACTGTTGAACGGAAAGCTACGGATAATTAGTACTACTCGGCTATGACATCACTGCCTTTACACCTGTAGCCTATCAACCCCATCATCTATAGGGTTCCTTTAAAGAAGTCTCATCTTGAGGCGGGTTTCGCGCTTAGATGCTTTCAGCGCTTATCCCTTCCAAACATAGCTACCCAGCGATGCACCTGGCGGCACAACTGGTACACCAGCGGTTTGTCCAATCCGGTCCTCTCGTACTAAGATCAGGTCCTCTCAAACTTCTAGCGCCCACAACAGATAGAGACCGAACTGTCTCACGACGTTCTGAACCCAGCTCGCGTGCCACTTTAATGGGCGAACAGCCCAACCCTTGGGACCTTCTCCAGCCCCAGGATGTGACGAGCCGACATCGAGGTGCCAAACCTCCCCGTCGATGTGAGCTCTTGGGGGAGATCAGCCTGTTATCCCCAGAGTACCTTTTATCCTTTGAGCGATGGCCCTTCCATGCGGAACCACCGGATCACTATATCCGTCTTTCGACCCTGATCGACTTGTAGGTCTCACAGTCAAGCTCCCTTATGCTATTGCGCTCTGCGCACGGTTACCAAGCGTGCTGAGGGAACCTTTGAAAGCCTCCGTTACTCTTTTGGAGGCGACCACCCCAGTCAAACTACCCACCACACAATGTCTCCCGCTATGCGGGATTAGGCATCAGATAAAATAAGGGTGGTATTTCAACAACGACTCCACCATGCCTGGCGACACAGCTTCGAAGTCTCCCACCTATCCTACACATATTTTACCCAATGTCAATGTGAAGCTATAGTAAAGGTTCATGGGGTCTTTTCGTCCCGTTGCGGGTAAGCGGCATCTTCACCGCTACTACAATTTCACCGAGCTCGTGGCCGAGACAGTGCCCAGATCGTTACACCATTCGTGCAGGTCGGAACTTACCCGACAAGGAATTTCGCTACCTTAGGACCGTTATAGTTACGGCCGCCGTTTACTGGGGCTTCAGTTCAACGCTTCGCAGATAAATCTGCTAACGTCCCCCCTTAACCTTCCAGCACCGGGCAGGTGTCAGGCCTTATACTTCATCTTTCGATTTCGCAAAGCCATGTGTTTTTGTTAAACAGTCGCCTGGGCCTCTTCACTGCGGCCTCATCATCACTGACGAGGCGCCCCTTCTCCCGAAGTTACAGGGCCATTTTGCCTAGTTCCTTAGCCACGGATCACTCGAGCACCTTAGGATTCTCTCCTTGACTACCTGTGTCGGTTTGCGGTACAGGTACCTTATACATATGTTTAGAGGATTTTCTTGGAAGTCTGATTAGGTCCACTATCCACGCTGCCGAAGCGTTGTGGTACTATCAGGTTCAGCTAGTCTTGCGGATTTACCTACAAAACCATTACCTACACCCTTCAACGTACTATTCCGTCAGTACGCGGGACTTTCACTACTCCGTCACCCCATCACTCTATAAGGTAGTACAGGAATATTAACCTGTTATCCATCGACTACGCCTCTCGGCTTCGCCTTAGGACCTGACTAACCCTCAGCTGATTAGCATTGCTGAGGAAACCTTAGTCTATTGGTGTGCTAGTTTCTCACTAGCATTATCGTTACTTATGCCTACATTTGCTTTTCCATCCGCTCCAGCATGGCTGACGCCACACCTTCACCGCAAATGGAATGCTCCCCTACCTCTTATGCCGATAAATCGACACAAGACCATAGCTTCGGTTGTATATTTGATGCCCGATCATTATCGATGCCCTGTCGCTCGACCAGTGAGCTGTTACGCACTCTTTAAATGAATGGCTGCTTCCAAGCCAACATCCTGGCTGTCTAAGCAACTGAACCGCCTTAGTTCAACTTAATATACAATTGGGGACCTTAGCTGATGGTCCGGGTTCTTTCCCTCTCGGACAAGGACCTTAGCACCCTTGCCCTCACTCCCGGGATAATTTGATAGCATTCGGAGTTCATCAGGATTTGGTAGGATTTGACTCCCCCTAGTCCTATTGGTAGCTCTACCTCTATCAAACATCTCCCGAGGCTGTTCCTAAAAACATTTCGGG